>NZ_JBHYHC010000141.1:0-23584 GCF_042738955.1 Umezawaea sp. NPDC059074 | reverse complement strand
TATGTGACAGCTCTTGTACTAGGGTTGCTCCCTGCGGGTGGAGGTCTTCGCCGGTCGGCCCACGCCCTTCGGCGCGTGACCCCGAGGGGGGGCTCCCGGCAGGGGAGCCCCGCGTCGGTGCGGCCTAGTTGAACGGGTCCAGGGTGAGGTACGCCTGGGCCGGGTTGCCGTCGTTCACGAGGGACTCGTGGGCGCCGACGTCGTCGAAGGCGAAGCCGTACGCCTTGCCGTCGACCATCTGGGCGTGGATCTTCTTGGAGTACTGGTTGGTCACGCCGTCCTGGTAGAAGCCCGAGTCGTTGGCGTCGGGCTGGTTCGGGTTGCTCAGCAGGGTGGACCGGTTGTACCCGGCGCACAGGGTGCGCGAGATCGGGCCGCGGACCAGGTCGTTCGGGGCGTCCAGGAGCTTGTAGCAGCCGAAGATGCTGTCCGAGTCCGGCTTCTGGAACGACGTGACGACCTGCCCGGCGCTGTTGGTGAAGTTCATCGTGTTGCCCGAGACGCGGCCGAAGTACTTGAGGTTCGGCTGGTTCGCGAAGGGCGTCACGGTGAGCGTGGACGACGAGTACTTCGTCCACACCCGGTTCACGTAGTCGCTCAGGACGTTCGCGGGTAGGGCTCCCGCCTCGATGCCGTGGCCCGGCGCGAGGGCGCGGACGATCGTGCCGTCCGACCGGGTGCGGATCAGGTTCGCCCAGCCGCCACCCTGCGAGCGCAGGGAGTTGTAGAACCCGTTGTAGCCGCCCGGCTTGAGCTTGCCGGTGGTCTTGGTCGCGCCGCTCACGGGCCGGACGCCGACGTTGTACGGGGCCGACACGAAGTCGACCTGCGTGCTGTTCAGCCAGATGCCCGAGTCGTTCAGGGTGTACTCGGACCAGTTGAACAGGATGTTGACGTTCGGGTCGGACGGGTTCTGCACGGCGGGCTGCACGAGGCCGCCCGTGGTGACCTTGAAGACGAGCTTCTGGCCGTAGGAGAAGTAGACGCGGCCGGAGAACTTCGGCATCTGGATCGTCTTCGACTGGCCGTTGCCCGGTCCGGCGATCGACGCGTCCGGTGCGGGGGTCGGCGGGTTGCCCCCGGCGGGCCACGGGTGGAAGCCGCCGTTCGCGTCGGCCCAGCCCTGGCGGCCGGTCGAGAGCTCCGTGCCGAGGTTGTAGATGTAGACCGCGTCGCCGCGGCCCGAGTTGTTGGTGATCGTGAGCGGGATGGTGGCGGGGACGGCCTCCGCCGCGGTCGCCACGGCCGTGAGCCCGGCCGCCGCCGTCGCCGCGGCCGCTACCAGTGAGAACACCTTGCGAGATACGTGCACCGGCTGTCTCCTCCTCAGGATGGAGTTGTGAGAGCGCTCTCACACCATTGCGCGGCAACCGGCCCTGTGTCAACGGCCAATAACGCCAACAAGACGGACAGGTTTCCCGGTTGTCCGGTTGGTTGCTTTCCGCCTAGCTCGCTACCGTGTGAACCAGCAACCGAGGAGGTCGCCGTGTTGACCGTGCTGCTGATGGGAGCCGCGATGCTCGTGCCGGTCGCGAACGCCCACGTCGACCACCACGAGTGGCGCTCGCCCGCCGCCTTCGCCACCGGTGTCGCCGAAGGCGTGCGCGCCACCCCCGCCGGGCTGGTGGTCGACCGGCCGGTCGGCGTCGAGGACGGATACGACTACGCCCGCTGGACCTCGCCCCTCCACGACACGACGTTCGGCGCGACCCAGGTCGTCCCGTCGTGGAACGCCGACACCCCAACGGGAACGTGGCTGCGCGTCGACCTGCGCGGCCCCGACACCCGCTGGTACACGATGGGGCGCTGGGCTTTCGGCGAAGAGGACGTCCGGCGCACGACCGTCGCGGGCCAGTCCGACGAGCACGGCCGGGTCGACGCGGACACGTTCGCCGCGGCGGAAGGCCGACCGCTACGGGGTTTCCAGCTCCGGATCACGCTCTACCGCGCGGCGGGCTCGGCGGTCACGCCCACGCTGCGGATGGCAGGCGCGATGGCGTCCGCGCTCCCCGCCATCGAGACAGTGCCGACCAGCCCGCCCGGCCCCGCGCGTGGCGTGGAGCTGCCCGTGCCGCGGTACTCGCAGAACGTCCACGAGGGCGGCGAGGCGTTGTGCAGCCCCACGTCCACGGCGATGGTGGTCGAGTACTGGGGTCGCGGCCCGACCGAGGAGGACCTCGCGTCGATCGACCCGTCCCACCCCGACCGCCGGGTCGAGCACGCCGCCGAGCACACCTTCGACCACGGTTACGGCGGCGCGGGGAACTGGCCGTTCAACACCGCGTACGCCGCGACCTACGGGCTGCGCGGCCACGTCACCCGGCTGCGGTCGTTGGCCGAGCTGGAGACGTACATCGCCCGCGGCGTCCCGGTGATCACGTCCCAGTCGTTCCGCGCCGACGAGCTGGACGGCGCGGGGTACGGCACGGCAGGCCACATCATGGTCGTCGTCGGCTTCACCGACTCGGGCGACGTGATCGCCAACGACCCGGCGTCCGCCTCCAACGACACCGTCCGCCACGTGTACCCGCGCGCCCAGTTCGAGACGGTCTGGTTGCGCACCAAACGGCCCGGAGGGGACGGTCCCGGCGGGATCGTCTACCTGATCGAGCCCGTGGCTAGTGGCTGAGCACCTTGTGCAGCGTCTCGGCGAACCGCTCCGCCGTGAACAGGAAACCCGTGTGGTCGCCGGGGAACTCGGCCACCTCGGACCCGAGCAGATCCGCGAACGCGTACGCCGAGCGGTACGCGAGCTGGCCCTTCGACTTCACGCCCGCGGCGAGCACGATCCGCGTGCCGGACGCCCGCAGCGCGTCCACGTCCGGCTTCGACCGGATCGTCGGGGGCGCCATGTGCCGCAGGAAGTAGTCGTCCTGCTTCAACGACTCCGGCGTGGGCGGCGGCCCCATCTTCCCCGGCCCGGCCTGGAGCCCGGCGAGGCTGAAGAACTTCGCCATCGCCAGCGCCGGACCGTGCGCCAGGTTCGTGGCGAACACGTCGTCCATCCCGGCCAGCCCCTGGCCGCCGTCGTTCAGGAACTCCATCAGCGGCGGCTCGTGCGCGACGATCGTGTGCAGCACGCCCGGATGCCGGGTGACCAGCGCGAGCCCGGTGACCGCGCCCCCGCTGCTGCCGAACAGCGCCACCGGCTCCGACGTCACCGCGCCGATCACCCGCGCCACGTCGTCGGCCAGCAGCTCCGGCGTGGGCTCCTGGTCGTCGTCACGCGTGCTGCGCCCGATCCCGCGCGGGTCGTACGTGATCACGGTGTAGTCGTCGGTCAGCAGGGGCACGATCCGCCCGAACCCGTCGGCCCCCATGGGGTTGCCGATCACCGCCAGCACGGGCCCCGAGCCGCGCACCTCGTAGTGCAGCCGCGCCCCCGGCACGTCCAGACCGCGCACGATGTCCGTCATGTCCGCTCCCCCCAGTGGGTTCCGCCGGGCCGCGTTCCCGTTGTGGTGACCGGAAAACTCCGCGTCGGCGGCTCGGCCCGCGCAACGGTAGTCGAAGACGGCCCCCGGCGTGGCGGTTCCGGCGACCGGAAACGATCCAGCTCGGCGGGACGGGGTCAGCTCCCGGCGGCGTGCCCGTCCAGGTACGTCTTCGCCAGCCGCTTCGGTGCCTGGACCAGCCAGGACTCGATGATCAGCTCCTCCAGCTCGTCGACGTCGATCTTGTCCAGCCGGGCCAGGATCATGGCGTAGCCGTCGAAGTGCGACGTCGTGAAGTAGACCTCCGGGTCGTCGGCGAGCAGCGCCTCCTTCACGCCGACGTCCGCGACCCGCGCCCCCAGGATCGGCCCGTCCGGCGCGTCCGCGCCCAGTTCCAGCAGGTCGGCCTTGCGCAGCGGGCGTTCGCAGACGAACCCCTTGCCCTTGACGCGCCAGTCGCGCGGCGAGCGCTCCACGGCCTCGGGCATCGCCATCGCGATCCGGTGCACCTCGTCCCAGGTAGCCATGCCGGCACTCTAGGACCCGGCACGCGTCCGGGCGCGCGGAAATCGGGACATCCGGGCGCAACGCCCGGCGCGTAGCCTCCACCGCAGTCCGGGAGGAGGCGCCCATGCCAGGTCGGAGGCACCCGTCCGCGCTGATCGCGCGGCTGGTCGGCGAGCGGTCCGGCAGCTCGCAGGCCGCGATCCTCACCGAGCTGCGCCGCTGCCTCCTCGACGGCGGCGTGCCGCCCGGCACGCCGATCCCGCTCGACGAGGTCGCGGCGGTGTTCGGCGTCAGCCGCATCCCCGTGCGCGAGTCGTTGAAGACGTTGATCGGCGAGGGCCTGGTCGAGCACCGGCCCAACCTCGGGTACACGGTCGCCAAGCTGACGGCCCGCGAGCTGCACGAGCTGTACCTCGTGCGCGGCGTGCTGGAGGCGGCGGCGTTGAGCGCGGCGGTCGGCGCGGCGGGCCCGGAGGACGACGCGACCGCGCGCGCCGCGTACGAGGGGCTGGAGGAAGCCGTGCGGGCCAACGACGTCCAGGCCTACCACCGCGAGAGCCGCAGTTTCCACCTCGCGCTGGTCGCGCCCTGCGGCATGGTGCGGCTGCTCGGCATGTTCGAGTCCGCGTGGAACGTCACGGAACCGTTGCGCCCCATGGCCCACGTCCCGGAGCACGAGCGGGAGCTGCTGCACGACGACCACGACGCCATGCTCGCGGCGTTCGTGGCGCGGGACGAGACGGCGCTGCTGGAGGCCGCCCGGACCCACCACCGGCGCCTCCAGTCGTCGCTGGAACTGCTGCCGCGGCACACCGGGCTGTTCGCCGAACCGGACTGAGGAACCCCGTCCCGGCAAGATATATGTTTCGCGTGATGGACGTGTAACATCGCGCTCCTACTTTTACCTGGCGTAGCCGTGACGTGCTGGCGAGCCGGGAGTGAACATGACCGATATCGCGAAGGAAGTCCTCCTACCCGGCGCCGTCGGCGACCAGCCGCGGCCGGGCGGCCTGAAACCCGAGTACGACCCGCGCCTCGCGAACGAGGACCTCGCCCCGTTGGAGAAGCAGACCTGGGGCTCCTACAACATCTTCGCCTTCTGGATGTCCGACGTGCACAGCGTCGGCGGCTACATCACCGCGGGCAGCCTGTTCATGCTCGGCCTCAACAGCTGGCAGGTCCTGGTCTCGCTGCTGGTCGGCATCGGCATCGTCCACTTCTTCTGCAACCTCGTCGCGAAACCCAGCCAGGTCACCGGCGTCCCGTACCCGGTCATCTGCCGCAGCGTGTTCGGCGTGCGCGGCGCGAACATCCCCGCGATCATCCGCGGCCTGATCGCCGTGGCGTGGTACGGCATCCAGACGTACCTGGCGTCGGCCGCGCTGGAAGTGGCGCTGCTCAAGCTCTTCCCCGGCCTCATGCCGTACGCGAACGTCCAGGAGTACGGCCTGCTCGGCCTGCCGCTGCTCGGCTGGGCGTGCTTCACCGTGCTGTGGATCCTCCAGGCGGCGGTGTTCTGGACCGGCATGGAGTCCATCCGCAAGTTCATCGACTTCTGCGGTCCGGCCGTCTACGTGGTGATGTTCCTGCTCACCGGCTACCTGCTGTACCGGGCGGGCTGGGGCGCGATCGACCTGACCCTCGGCGACGTGAAGTACACCGGCGCGCAGGCCGTCCCGGTCATGCTGGGCGCCATCGCGCTCGTCGTGTCCTACTTCTCCGGGCCGATGCTCAACTTCGGCGACTTCTCCCGCTACGGCAAGTCGTTCGCGGCGGTGAAGCGCGGGAACCTGCTCGGCCTGCCGGTCAACTTCCTGGTGTTCTCGCTGCTGGTGGTGGTCACCGCCTCGCTGACCGTCCCGGTCTACGGCGAGCTGATCATCGACCCGGTGCAGACCGTGGCGCGGATCGACAGCACGACGGCGATCGTCCTGGGCGCGCTCACGTTCACCGTCGCCACGATCGGCATCAACATCGTCGCGAACTTCATCTCGCCCGCCTTCGACTTCTCCAACGTCAGCCCGCAGAAGATCTCCTGGCGCGCGGGCGGCATGATCGCCGCCGTCGGGTCGGTGCTGATCACGCCGTGGAACCTCTACAACAGCCCGGACGTCATCCACTACACGCTGGAGACGCTGGGCGCGTTCATCGGACCGCTGTTCGGCGTCCTCATCGCGGACTACTACCTGGTGCGCAAGCAGAAGGTCGCCGTGGACGACCTGTTCACCATGTCCTCCACCGGCCGCTACTGGTACCGCAACGGCTTCAACCCGGCCGCGGTCATCGCCACGGTCGTGGGCGCGGCGGTCGCGATCGTCCCCGTGCTGTGGACCACTGGTCCGGGCATGAAGAGCGCGGCGCAGTACACCTGGTTCATCGGCATGGCGCTCGGCTTCGGCGTCCACGCCCTGCTCTCCCGCCGGAAGTGACCGTGCGCATCAAGGTCGTCAACCCCAACACCACCGCCGCGATGACCACCGCGATCCACCGGGCGGCGCTCTCCGTGGCGGCGAAGGGGACCGAGGTCGAGGCGGCGACCCCGTCGATGGGGCCCGCCTCGATCGAGAGCCACTACGACGAGGCCCTCAGCGTCCCCGGCGTCCTCGACGAGATCGCCAAGGGCGAGCTGTCCGGAGTGGACGGTTACGTGCTGGCGTGCTTCGGCGACCCCGGCCTGGACGCGGCCAGGGAGTTGGCGGCGGGCCCGGTGGTCGGCATCGCCGAGGCCGCCATGCGCACCGCGACCTACCTGGGCCGCACGTTCACCGTGGTCACGACCCTGCCCCGCACCCGAGGCCGAGCGTGGGACCTGGCGGAGCGCTACGGCGTGACGCGGTTCTGCGCGGGCGTGCACGCCGTCGACATCCCGGTCCTGGACCTGGACCCGGACACCCTGCCGAGGCTCACCGAGGCCTGCCGCGAGGCCCTCGCAGCGGACAAGGCGGACGCGGTCGTCCTCGGCTGCGCGGGCATGGCGGACCTGTGCGCCGACCTCACGAAAACCGTTGGCGCACCGGTGATCGACGGCGTCCGCGCCGCGACCCTCCAGGTCCAATCCCTGGTGACCATGGCACTGACGACCAACCACGGCGACGAGTACGCCAAGCCACCGCCCAAGGCGTACACGGGGTTGCTGCACGGGTTCAGCCGGGCTTGACCAGGTCTTGGTCGGGTTTGGTCGCGGGGCTGCCGCTGCGCGCGTTCAGCCGGGCTTGATCACGACCGACACCAGTCGGGCCTGTCCCGTCCGCCACCCGGTGCCCACGGCCACGAACCGCGCCGTTGCCCCGACCGCGACGCTCGCCCGCCGTCCCCGCGCCACGGGGGCGGCGGGCGTGTACGCGCGTCCGTCGACGCTGGTGGCCACGGTCGCGGTCGGCGCCACCCCGGCCGTCCACGTCAGCACGACCTCGCCCACCGCGACCACCGCGCCGAGGTCCACCACCATCCGCCCACCCGGCCCCGGCGTCCACGCGGTCGTGGGGGAGTCGTCCACGGCCGCCGAGGGATCCGACATCCCGGCGGGCAGCGGCGTGGTCGGGAACGTCGTCCGGCCGACCGCGAGGTCGTTCAACGGGTAGGGCCGCCCGGTGGGGAACACCAGGTCCACGCCCCTCACCGCGGGCAGTTCCACCCCACCCGCTTGCGCGACGAGCAGCATCACCGACGGCCCGTCGACGCGCACCCGCGCCCCGTCGAGCACCGTCACCGTCACGCCCACCGGCACCGCCCCACCGCCTACCCGTCGCACGGTGAACCGGGGCGGCTCGACCCGCGCCGAAGCCGCCTCCAGCACCACGTCGTGGTCCGTTCCGACCGCCGTGACACGCTGAACCCCTTGGTACACCTGCACCTTCGTCCGCGACTGCCGCACCGACACCACCCCGGCCACCCGCCCGCCGGTCAGGTTGAACAGGCTCAGGTACCCGTCCGCCGTGCTGCCCCGCACACCGTCCGGGCAGGTCGGCGGCCCGGCGGCGGCGCGCCCCGCGAGGTCCCGGTCCGCGCCGACGTACCCCTCGACGACGAACCCCGCCGCGGGCCCGTCGGACAGCGTCACGGTCCCGCCCCGCACCGCGATCGGCGACGCCGCGCCGTGCACCACGAACCCGGCCCGCCCGTCCACGTCCAGCCACTTCCCGGTGCTGCGCAGGTCGTCACGGGGATACGCCGCCACGCTCGTCCACTGCATACCGTCTACGGAAACCTCCAGACGATAAGCCGCCCCGGCGGCGGTCTCCCACGACAGCCGCACCCGGTCGACCGCGACCACCGCCCCCAGGTCCACCGACAGCCAGCTGTCCGCCCGCCCCCGTTCCGCCTTCGCCACGGCCCATCGCGTGCCCGCGTCGCCGTCCACCGCGAACCCCGGATCACGCCCCACGTCGAACGAGGAAGCCGACGCGACCTTGCCCCGCGCCAGGTCCGCGCCACCGGCACCGTCCCGCACCTCGAAGGCGAACAGCGAGTACCCGTACACCGGGTGCGGTGTCACGCCGGTCATCCGCACGTGCCGCACCGACGTCCGCGAGAACACCAGGTCGTCGCCCCGCCCGGCCCCTTCTGCCGCCCGCACGGTCGCGCTGCCCTCGGCGGCGGTGTACCTCCGGTCTCCGTCCAGCCCCGGAACGCCCGGCATCGTCAGGTTGTGGACGTCCACGCGCCCCTCGCCCGCCGCTACCCCGGAGGTCGCGTAGACCACCGTCCCGGTCGGCAACGTGACCATCCCCGCGCGGCCCGAGTCGAACGTCAGCACGCTCGCCGTCGCGTCGAACCCGTCCCGCGCCTTCCGGTACGCCGTGGCGGACCGCCCCCGCACCGCCAACCCGGTGGACGGCAGGAACATCGGCGTGGAACCGCTGATCACGAACAGCCAGTCGTCGTGCGCGGGCTGCCAGGCGAACTTCACCAGCCCGGCCTTGCTGACGGTCGCCGCCCATGACCGTTCCGTCTGGTGCGCCAACAACCCCGGCCCCGCACCGAAATCCGTCGCCCCGGCGGCGAACCGGAACAGCTCACCCGCGTCCACCGGCGTCGGCCGCGGCCGCAGCTCGTGGAACAGGTACGCGATGGCGATCTCGGCCCGCGCCTCCGGCTCGTACTTCGGCTCGCCGGTGAACTTCGCCATCCGGTCCACGGGCGGGTACGCCTGGTACGCCTCGAGCCGCGCCGCCAGGTCGGCCTCCGCGCGGGCGGCGTACCGGTCGCCGAGCACCTGCGCGCGGAACGCCAGCGGGATGACGTCCCGGCCGTACAGGTGTTCCCGGTCGCCCACCATCGGCATCAGCGGCTCACCCGCGTCGCTGGTCATCCCCAGGATGCCGCGCCACAGCCGTTCCCCGTTGGGCTGGGCGGTGATCACCTCCGGCAGCGGCCGCCCCGCCAGCAGGAAGTGGATCGCGTTGCGCGCCGCCGTCCGCCACAGCTCCTCCTGGTAGTGCGGCCCGAACGACCCGTGGTTCTCCACGAGGAACGTGTCGTGCAGGTTCGCCGCCGTGTTCGCGCTGACCGCCACCCCGTCCACCAGCGCGGGGTTCGCCAGGTCCGCGGCGGGCAGCCCGGCCATGTTCCGGCTCCACCGCCCGAACGCCGCGCGCCACGCCTCGGGCACCGGATCGGCCCACGCCAGCGCGGGGGCGAGCGATTGCGCGTAGACGCCCATCTCCTCGAGCTTCGTGTCGCCCTGGAAGCCGCCCAGCAGCCCGTTGGGCGTCCACCCGCCGGAGCGCGGGTCGTCGCCGGTGCCGAGGGATACCGTGTACTCGGCTTGTGCCCGCACCATATTGTCTACAGTCGTCCGGGTTGCCGCGTCGAGGTCATCCCACAGCAGGCGCGCGGCCAGCACGAAGTACGACTGGAACGTGGTGTCCCAGAACAGGGTCTTGCCCCACTCGGTCCCGCCGACCAGCGCGTTGGACGCCGCGAAGTGCCGGATCGTCGCCACCGTCCGCGCCCGCAACTCGTCCCGGCCGATCCCGGTCGCCCTGGCGTCGTAGGCCCCGCGCGTCACCAGGACCGCGTTGCCCAGCACGACCGCGAACCCGAAGTCCGCCCGCCGGTAGCGCTCGCCGTCGAACTGCGTCTCGGACCACCGCGTGTGCCGCAGCAGCACCCGGTAGTAGACGTCGGACACCGGGTCCACGTCGGCGGTCCCGACGGTCCCGAACGAGCCCCACCTCGCGGTCACCGCCCCGGCCCCGACGAGCCCCAGCAACCGCCGCCGGTTGAGCAGAAATCCCGCCATCCCAGCCCCCGCCCGCGTTGACAACGTTGTCGCGCACCGCGCTCCCATCGAACCACGCGAACCCCGCCTACCAGAGCTTTCAGTCCTGAACGGGACAGGCCTTGCTCCCGATGGCGGCACCCCCGTTGCTCTGCGACGATGCTGGTCCCGTCCCGACCAAGGAGCAGGTCATGGCCTCTCGCCTCAACCCGTACATCAGCTTCGTGGACAACGCCCGCGAGGCGATGGAGTTCTACCAGGGCGTCTTCGGCGGCACGCTGGTGCTGAACACGTTCGGTGAGTTCGGCGGTGACGACACCCCGTTCTCCGACAAGATCATGCACGGGATGCTCGAAACCGAGAACGGCTTCACCCTCATGGCCGCCGACACCCCGCCCGGCATGGAGCACAACCCCGGCACCAACATCACCGTGAGCCTCAGCGGCGACGATGGCGACGCCCTGCGCGGCTACTGGGACAAGCTCGCCGAGGGCGGCGCCGTCACCGTCCCGCTGGAGAAGCAGATGTGGGGTGACGAGTTCGGCGCGTGCGTCGACCGCTACGGCATCCCGTGGATGGTCAACATCGGCCAGCCCCAGGCTTGACGTGACGAGGCCCCTGCCGTCCCCGCTCTCTCGGACGGCAGGGGAGGATGCCCCCGTGGATGAACTGCTCTCGGTGCGCTTGGCGCCCGAGTGGATCACCGACTGCCTGTGGGTGCTCCGCACGGGCGACGACATCCCGCAGAACACCGCACCCTCGGACTTGGCCGCCCCCGACCTGGCCGCCGCGCTCGACGCGTGGGACGACGAGTTCCAGTCCGTCTTCGACCACGACGACCCGATGTCCTCGGGCTTCCCGGACGAGACGACGACCACCGCCTGGCGCGTCCGAGGCGAACACCTCGCCCAACGCCTGGCCACCGCACTCGGCCTGCCGGTGGAATACCACGTGGCGGGCTACGACCGCGTGATCACGCCTTGACGTGCCCCACCACCAGTTCCACCGCTTCCAGCACAGCGTTCCGCGACTGCTCCGTGTGGTCGAGCACGTCAAACGCGTGCTGCCCGTCCGGCACCTCCACAACCTCCACCCCGTCGGCCTCCGCCAGGAACGCGTCCACCGTTCCCTGCCTCTCAGGCAACTCCAACCCCACCCTCGTCAACACCACCGGCACCCCGGACGACGCACTCCCCACCCCCATCAACGGATAGCTGAACCCCAAGCACCGCAACCACTCCGGCGCTCCGCTCAACCACCGCCCCATCAACAACGCCCCACCGGAAAACCCCCACACCGCCACCCGCCCAGCGTCGACCCCGTCCAACGCCCGCACGTCCTCAACGATCCCCGCCAACACCTCACCCTGCTCCACCACGTCCTCAACAGAGTGATACGGCTGGTGCACCACCACCCCCACCACCCCGCGCTCGGCAAGCAACCGCGCATACCCCTCGTACACCGGCCACCCCCTCGGCCGAAACGGATAGGCCACGGGCGCGGGCCCAGGCACGATCACGACGACGGGCAACATCTCATCGCCCACCCGGTACACGTCGAACCCCTCGTGCCGCTCGCGGATGTCCCCGATCGGCACGTCGACAACGAACTCCATCTCATGCGGAAGCTGCACCATCCCCCGATCCTCGCAGCCGCGTTCCCGCCGAGCGGGCGGTTCAGACGATGTCGAGCCGGGGAGCCGCCGAGGCGTACTGCGCCGCGTGGGCCACGGCCTGCGCGTCCGCGAGGTTGCCCACCCGCACGGCCATCGCGGGCACGGCGCGTTTCGTCGGTTTCGTCGTGTACACCGCGAACGTCCGCGTGGCCTGGTGGTAGACGACGCCCTTCGCCTGGTTCCAGCTCACCTGGAGGAACTGCCGCCGCACCAGGCCGACGAAGAGGAACAGCAGCCGCTGGTCGGTGCAGGCGAGCACACCGATGCCCTCGCCCTGGGCGCCGGTCAGCGCCAGCACCCGCTCCTCCGGGCCGAGGTACCCGCCGAGGAGGTTGACCTCCTTCATCGACCCGACGAGCGCGCCGCGCACCCGTTCCAGGGCCTGGGCCACGTCGGGTCGCAGCGTCGGGACCACGGGCGGGGGAGTCGGGGCGACCGGCGGCGGCACGACCCGGACCTGCCGGGCGACGGTGTGGAACGTCCAGCGGTGGCCGTCCCAGTAGCGCAGCAGCCCGTCGTCCAGCGGATCGGGCAACCACGTGGCGGGGCGCGGGACCATCACTCACCACCGTCGTCGGACAGGTCCCCGTCGGCGTCCGCTCGCGCGTCCACCGCTTGCGCGCCACCTCGGCGGCCGGGATCGGAGGCCCGCCACTCGACGGCCTCGGCGACCTCGTCGAACTCCAGCACGTGGTCGTTCCCCAGCGACACCAGCAGGTCCCGGACCTCCGCGGGCGTGGCGTAGAAGAACTCGCGGCGCGGGTTCACGAGGTTCAACCGCCGGTGGCTCAGCTTGTGGTGCAGGCTGGTCTCCAGTGCGACGGCGTCCTCGGAGAAGAACAGGGCGTGCGTGTCGAACCGGAAGGGCACCGACGCGTCGCCGAGTTCGCGCACCCGGTCCATCGGCTCCAGCCTGCGGGTCATGCCGATCTTGACCACGTCCGGCCCGAACGCGCCGATGTTGGAGATCACGTAGACGTACCCGGCGCGCACGTTCGCGGCCCGCTGCTCGACCCCGGCGATCGCGCTGTCGACCGACGCGAGCTGCTCCCGTGCCCGTTCCAGCCCTTCCAGGTCGCCCTTGGCCTCCAGCTTCGCCACGACGGTCGTGTAGTGCGTCCGCTCCTTCGCCAGCCGCGCCCGTTCCCGCTCGATCTCCTTGGACACCTTGGCTTCCTCGCGCAGCCGGTCGCGTTCCGCCCTCGCCCGTTCGCGCTCGGCCTCGACCTTCACCAGGTAGTCCGACGTCAGGTCGATCTCGTGCAGCCGCAACCGGTGGTAGTCGGGCGAGATGACGATGCGCATCAGGACACCGAGCCTGCCGATCGTGTCCCGCGTGGTCGTCAACCGCTTCTTCACCACCTCGCGGGTGTGCGGCTTGACCGCGCGCACGGCGTTGTCGGCCTCGGCGTTGTAGGCGCGCAGCATCAGCTTCGCCATGTCCCGCCCCAGTTTCTGGCCTTCCCGCACCGACCCGTTCACCGCCCAGTCGACCTGGCAGGTCACCGCGTCGCCCTTGGCGGCCTCCTTGATCCGCTGCTTCAGCGCGGCCAGGGAATCCTTGTACGCCAGGGCGTCGTCCAGCGGGTGGGCGTACTCGTAGACGCCGATCTCCTGGAGCAGGGCCAGTTCCCGCGTCTCCACGAGCCTCGCCCGCCACGCGTCGACCTCGCCGCGCACCTGCTGCTGTTCCGCGTCGAGCGCCGTCCGGTCGTTCCTCGCCTGCTCCACCGACGTCCGCAGGTGCCGCAGCTCGGCCTCCAGCGCACCGGTCTCCGCGCCGCGCAGCTGCCCCACCCACCCGCGCAACTCGGCGATCGTGGCGTTCGCCGCCGCCACCTGCTGTTGGAGCGCGACGACTTCCGCGTTCTCCCTGCCACCGAACAAGGCCACGGCCGGTCCTTCCCCCTGACCCGTCGACGTCGACGGGACGTGTCCTCCTACGTCGGGGGCTTCGCCGTCCGCGTTACTTGATCAGGATCGGGCTTGTGCCGCGGCCGTTCGCGGTGCCATGATCCCGGCCATGACAGAACGAAAGGGCGGTTTCGCCCTGGCGCTGTGAGCGCCCCTCGCGGGGGAGTGCCCCGCGACCCGGCCACGTCCCGAGCCCTGGATCTCTGGTGGCGAGCCGTTTCCCTCCGGTCCGAGTGGTACGAGCACGCCCTCCGCACCGGCCCCGCCGACCGGCAGGCGTCCGAAGCCGCCATCACGGGCGTCTACGCGTTGGCGGGCGAGCCGCCGCCGGTGTTCACCTGGGTCGGGTCGCCCGCTGCCGCCCAGCCGCTGCTCCCACCGTCGACCACGCTGACCGGCGACGGCCGCCGGTCGACGGAGAACCGGGTGGCGTCGCTGCTGTCGGACCTGCGGGAACGGCTGGACCAGCGCATCGGCCGTCGTCCACCGTCGATCTTCCGGCCGCCGGACCCGCCGCTCGACCCGGTCGCGGCGCTGCTTTCCGGCGTGTCGCTGGAGACCGTGCTGGAGGCGGGCGTGCGCGACCCGGTGCACCGGACCGCGCACGAGTCCGTCGCGGCGGCGATCCGGTCGGCGATCCCCGACCGGCGCGGCCTGGTCTGGTACGGCCAGCACGAGGCCGGGTGGGTGGCGCACTACGACGTGCACCGCCGCCTCGACCCGAACCGGTTCCCGGCCTCCGACGTGGCGCGGCTGGAGTTGTGGGCCACCCTCGCCCGGTCGTGCGGCTGGTGGTGGCCGCGCGACGGCCGGTGCGTGGTCGCGGAACGCCCGACGACCGTCCACACCGAACCCGTGACGGGCAGCACCTACGGTGAAGCCCGCCTGCACTCGGCGCACGGCCCGGCCGTCGTCTTCCCGGACGGCTGGACCGTCCACGCGTGGCACGGCACCGCCGTGCCGTCGTGGGTGGTCGAAGCACCCACCGCCGACCGCATCGGCGCCGAACCCAACGTCGAGGTCCGCCGCTGCGCCGTCGAGAACCTCGGCTGGGACGCCTTCATCGCCGAAGCGGGCCTCACCCTCGTCAGCACGGCCCCGGACCCCGGCAACCCCGGCAGCGACCTGCACCTCTACGACCTGCCCTACCAGCGGTGGGGCAGGTCGAGCCGCCTGCTGCTCGCCGTCAACGGCTCCCTCGAACGCGACGGCACCCGCCGCCGCTACGGCCTGCGCGTGCCGCCGTGGTTCGACGACCCGATCGACGCCGCCGGCTGGTCCTACGGACTCACCGGTCCCCAGTACGCACTGCTGCGCCGCCGAACCTGAGAGGTGACCACCATGCATCTGACCGACCTGCTCGACCGCACCGGCCTGACCGTCCTCGACCACCTGGAGAGGCAGACAGTCGTCCCCGTCATCGACGGCCTGCAAGCCCAGGGCGACCTGATCGTCATCCCGCTCGCCCTGCTCCGCCCCGTCACCCTGTGGGACAACAGCAGTTGGCGCCAGGTCCCACCACAAGGCGTGGAACTGATCCGCGGCATCGCGGGCAACAACCCCCACACCCTCGTGGCAGACCCCGGCACCTGCCACTGGACCCCATCGGTCCGCGACCCGCTCCACCTGGCCGTGGCCGCCTTCGAGAACACCACTCCCGCCTACCTCGTCCACCCGGAACACGGAGGCAGCGGCATCGCACCGGGCAGATGGCTGGTGAGACGCCAACAGGAACGCGGCACGGGCCTCACAGGGAAAGTCCTGGTCGCGGACTAGGCCCGGTCCGCTCACCGTGGAAGACATCCTCCACAGCCACCTTCTCGAAAGGCCGCGATCGGTGTACCGCCACGACCCTCCGGCCGCACCTATTCTTGTCGCTGCGCCCCACGATCCGGAGGTTTCCGTTGCCGAAGGTGCCCGACGCCCGCAAACCCAGCCGTGCGGCGGTCAACGCGCTGCGGGCGTTGCTGGAGCGGCACAACCACGTGGTCCAGGAGGTGGACGGCCAGAACGACTTCGGCGAGGACCAGCACGTCACGTTCACCGAGGACGGCGAGGTCACCGGCGACCTGGTCAAGATCCAGGTCAAGGGCGGCCGCTCGTGGCGCAGGGCCGACGGGTACGCCGTCCCGATCGGCGACCACGGCAAGACCTGGGCCGACGGCAACATCCCGGTGCTCTGCGTCGTGCACGACCCGGACACCGACGGCCTCTACTGGGCCAACGCCACCAAACAGCTGCTGTCGGCGCGGCGTGGCGGCGAGGTGCTCAAGACGATCACCATCAGCTCGGGCGCGAAGCTGGACGACGAGTCCATCGCGGGCTTCGTCGCCGAGATGAGGCGCTACCTGAGCCGCTATCGGGGCAACCGGATCATCCATGCCCAGTTGGGTGACATGGCGGGCGTCGAGTTCGGGCCGTCGGACATCGTCCAGCACCACGTGAACGTGTTCGACGAGGACCTGATCTTCTGGCAGCGCCGGGGTGAGGGATTCGCCACCCTGCTCCACAGCGACCTCGACTGGTGTCCGCTGCACATGGGCCCTGAGCACTTCCATCCCAACGGTCGACCTGGCCTGCTCGTCGGTGTCCCGGTGGCGGGAGGCGCGATCCTGAGCACTGCCGAGGCGCAGTGGTTGGCGGCCTGCTTCGACGCGGCCCACTGGGCTCGCAAACCCGTCGTCGGCGATCCGCCGCTTCAGACCAACGTCGACGCACAGGCCAACTACGTGGCCACGAGGGTCGAACACCGTCTTCGGGTCGAACCGGATGTGGTGACGCGGTCGATCCGGGAACTCCGCGCCGAAACCGCGACCGACCACGACCTGGCCGCCATCGCCGCGGAAGTGGAGTCGGATGTCGAGGCACGTGCCGAAGCGCTGGCGAAATCGTGGGACTGGATGTCGGACCGGGCACGTCGGCTCATCACGTTCTACCTGGTCCGCGAGGTTCGCGTGGGTTCGCCCGCGTTGCCGATCGACGAGCAGTTCCGGATCGTCTGGCGATGTGCCCGGCCCGCTCCGGAATACGGTTTCGACGCGCGGGTCGGACGACCGAGTGCTCGCCTGTCGCCGAACCGGGAGTTCGCGAGTGCCGCCAAGCTCAGGCCGGGCGACAGGATCTACTGGCTGAGTCGACACGGGAACGAGCGCGGTCGGAACGTTTCGGCCGTGTGGGATTCCGAGGACACGCCCGGAACGGTCTGCGTGCTTTTCGACCAACTGGGTCTGGGGGACACCTTCTGGCCGGAGGAGCGGTTCGTCCGGAAGGCGTCCACCAAGCCGCGTTCCTAGCTTTGTCGGAGTAATCGGGGTCGCCTGATCTTTCAGGCGACCCCGATCAGCTCACCAGCCCCGAGCCCGCCACTCCGCCAGGTGCGGACGCTGTTCGCCCAGCGTCGAGTCATCCCCATGTCCGGGGTAGAACCAGGTGTCGTCCGTCAACTCCCCGAACACCCGCGCCTCCAGGTCGTCCATCAGCGAGCCGAACTTCTCCGGGTCCGCTGTCTTGCCCGGTCCACCCGGAAACAGCGAGTCGCCGGTGAACAGGTGACCCACGCCTGCGGGGTCGCGGTACAGCAGGGCGATGGAGCCGGGGGTGTGGCCGCGCAGGTGGATGATCTCCAGTGCCGCCTCTCCCACCTTCACCACGTCGCCGTGCTCCACGAACTGGTCCGGTGGCACCGGCAACGGACCGGCGTCCAGCTTGTGGGCGATGGTGTTCGCTCCGTTGGCACCCGCGACGGCTCCGAGGGCTTGCCAGTGGTCGCCGTGCTGGTGGGTCGTGACGATCGTCTTGAGCCTCGGGCGGTCCTGTGCATGGCCCACGAGGTCCGAGAGGCGTTCGGGGTCGGCTGCCGCGTCGACCAGCAGCGCCTCGTTGGTGGCTCGGCACACCAGCAGGTAGGCGTTGTTGTCCATCGGGCCGACGGAGATCTTCGTGATGGTCAGCGCGTCCAACGTCCGGCGGGCCGCGGGGCCGCCGGGGGAGACGTGTCCGGTGTAGTCCTCTTGTACGTCCACAACCGGCGACGGTAGTCCTTCAGGGTCCCTACAGGTTGACCCCTTAGGCTTGGTAACGATCGATTCAGACGTTGCCGACCTCTCCGAACCGGGTACTCAATCCTCGTGTCGAACTCACCACGCGCCTCCGCAAGGCAGATCAACTGGGACGTCTTGCGCGTGCTCGCCGTGTTCTCGGTCCTGCTGCAGCACGCCACGCACGCAGGGCCCTACGTGCACCCCGAGATCGGCCGCCCGCTGTTCACGTTCCCCCTCGAGATGGGGGCCAGCGGGCTGGTGGTGCTGTCCGCGTACTTCGCCTGCGCGTCGCTGGCGAAGGGCGAGCCGGTGAAGTTCCTGCGCAACCGGTTGGCACGACTGCTGCCCGCGTACTTCGTGGCGGCGGTGTTCACGTTCGCCGTGCTCCGCTGGGTCGCCCCGAAGGGGTGGAGCCACCTGGAGTTCCACGACCTGGTGATGAACCTGTTCATGCTCCAGAACTGGGTTCCGGACGTGCAGCTGGTCGACTTCTCCTACTGGACGCTGCCGGTGCAGATCACCGGGTTCGTCGCGGGCGCCGTCCTCTGCTCGCGGTTGCGCGGGCCGTGGCTGCGGGTGGCCCTGTGGGGCTTGGTGTTCGGACCGCTGGTCATGCGGATGTGGACGAACGACCCCGGTCTCGTGCGGACCCTCTACGACGGGTTCGGGGTGCACCGCGCGCAGCTGTTCGCGATCGGCGTCGGCATCTGGCTGTGGTCGAAGAACCGGCTCGGCAGCGGTCACCTGGCCGCGCTGCTGGTGTGCGCGCTGTCCGCGCAGGCCATCCACAGCGCCGACCTGGAGTCGACGCTCGGCCTCGGCGTGCTGCTGCTCGGCTACTGCGCCGCCGCGGCGGGCCCGGACTGGAACGTCGGGCCGATCAAGCTGCTGGCCACGCCGGTCAAGTGGCTGGCGAGCATCTCCTACGGCGTCTACCTCGTGCACCAGGAGGTCGGCTACGTCGTGCTGGCCTACCTCGCGCGCCTCGACCTCGGCCCCGTCGTGCAGCTCGTGGCCTTCTTCGGCACGGCCGTGCTGCTCGGCTGGCTGCTCACGAAGTTCGTCGAGCGCCCCGCCTACCTGTGGCTCACCGCCGCGAGCCGGGGGCCGGTGCTGGTCCGCCTGCTGCTCGCGGTCCGGCTGCTGGCGCCCCGGTTCGTCGGCGGCGTCCCGGCTCAGAGCCAGCTGGGCAACTTCGGCCTGTCGCCGCTCAACCGCGCGCCGTCGTGGCGGCCGGTGAGCCAGCCGACCACGTCGGACGCCTCGCCGCTGACCACGGCCGCGTTGTCCGCGCCGTCGGTGTTGAGCTCCCACACCCGCTGACGGCCGTCCGGCAGCGCCACCTCGACCCGCACCGCGGGCACGTCCGGCTTGCCCGCGAACTGCCCCACGACACCGTCGAGCAGGTCCTCGACGTGCTCGTCCGGCAGGCTGTCGAAGTCGACGCCCACGTCCAGGTCGACCAGGTGGAACAGCAGTTCCCGCAACCGCAGCCACGGCACCTGGTGGGCCAGGATCGTGCCGCCGCTCGGCTGGGACACCTCGGCCTCCCACGCCGACGCGGGCGTGCTCTCGGCCGCCGCGGCGAACCGCAGGCACGCCGAGTCCAGGTCCGCCCGCAGCAGCTGCAACGTGCGGGTCGACCCCTCCTGGATGTCCGCGTCGCGGTCGCTGCGGCTGGCGTACGCCTGGTGCTCGACGCCGGTTTTCGCCCAGGTCAGCAGGTTGACGAGCGCGTCGGCGTTGCGGGCGACGTGGGTGATCACGTGCGCGCGGCTCCACCCGGGCAGCAGGCTGGGGCCGCGCACGGCGGCCGTGTCCAGCTCCGCCACGGCGGAGTAGAAGGCCTCGGTGGCCCGGTCGACCGCCCCGAGCAGCCCGGCGGCGCGCTGGGCCGCGCCGGACTGCTCCCGTGGCGCGGGCACGACGGACTGCACCTGGGAACCGGTGTTGGCAAAGCTCATGTGGTGCCTCTCCCCGACGTTGAGGCTCGAATTAGACGGCGGCCTGCCCCAGGAGAGGTCGCCGTGCGCCGGTAGGGCGTCGATCCACGGGGTTCTCCGGAGGCGGTTCCTCCAACTCTACCCACGGGTCGTTGACCATGCCGAGGGTCGCAAGTCCCACACGAAAGGGTGAAATGCGTCTCCCCGTCCCGACTGGTTCGCGGTGCTCCTGGTGCTGGTGGGACGGGTGGGGCGCCAGGTGCTCCGGATGCGCGGCCGAACGGTCCTTTCGGGAATGCCCGCGCGACCCCCTCCGTTTTTGTCGGTGGTCCCACCTAGCATGGTCGGAGGCTCACCTCCCGCGGCCAGACCGCCCTCGACAGGGGCAGGCCCGCCGCGCGGACACCAGTGGTGTTTAGTACGCTTTTTCGAACGTGTGTTCGGTACCGCACGACCCCGGCGTGTGCCTGGCCGGACGACTCGCCAACCCGTAGCCGAAGGGAACCACCCAGTGGCCGACCGCCTTGTCGTTCGCGGCGCTCGCGAGCACAACCTGCGGGGCGTGGACCTCGACCTCCCGAGGGACGCCCTCATCGTGTTCACCGGGCTGTCCGGCTCGGGCAAGTCCAGCCTCGCGTTCGACACGATCTTCGCCGAGGGCCAGCGCCGCTACGTGGAGTCGCTCTCCGCGTACGCGCGCCAGTTCCTCGGCCAGATGGACAAGCCGGACGTCGACTTCATCGAGGGCCTGTCGCCCGCCGTCTCGATCGACCAGAAGTCCACGAGCCGCAACCCCCGCTCGACGGTCGGCACGATCACCGAGGTGTACGACTACCTGCGCCTGCTCTACGCCCGCGCGGGCAAGGCGCACTGCCCGACGTGCGGCGAGCCGATCAGCAAGCAGACGCCGCAGCAGATCGTCGACCAGGTCCTCGCGATGGAACAGGGCGTCAAGTTCCAGGTGCTCGCGCCGGTGATCCGCGGCCGCAAGGGTGAGTACGTCGACCTGTTCTCCGCGTTGCAGGCGCAGGGCTACTCGCGCGCGAAGGTCGACGGCGTCGTGTACGCGCTCGCCGAGGTGCCGAAGCTCAAGAAGCAGGAGAAGCACCACATCTCCGTGGTGATCGACCGGCTGTCGGTGAAGGCCAGTTCCAAACAGCGCCTCACGGACTCGGTCGAGACGGCGCTGCGGCTGGCGGACGGCCTCGTGGTGCTGGAGTTCGTCGACCTGCCGGAGACCGATCCCCAACGGGAGCGCGGCTTCTCCGAGCACCTGGCCTGCCCGAACGGCCACCCGCTGACGATCGAGGACCTCGAACCGCGGTCGTTCTCGTTCAACTCGCCGTACGGCGCGTGCCCCGCGTGCACCGGTCTCGGCGTGCGCAAGGAGGTCGACCCGGAACTGGTCGTGCCGGACGACGAGCTGTCGCTCGGCGGCGGCGCCATCGCGCCGTGGGCCGGTGGCCAGACGGCGGAGTACTTCATCCGGCTGCTGGAGTCCCTCGGCGAGACCATCGGCTTCCGGATGGACACGCCGTGGCGCTCGCTGCCCGCGAAGGTGCAGAAGGCCGTGCTGCACGGCGTGAACGAGCAGGTCCACGTCCGGTACAAGAACCGGTACGGCCGCGAGCGCTCGTACTACGCGAACTTCGAGGGCGTCATCCCGTTCCTGGAACGCCGCCAGGAGCAGACCGAGTCCGAGTACATGCGGGAGAAGTACGAGGGCTACATGCGGGAGGTGCCCTGCCCGACGTGCCAGGGCACGCGGCTCAAGCCCGAGATCCTCGCCGTGACGCTGCACCACGGCCGCAAGGGCGACAAGTCCATCGCCGAGGTCTGCGCGATGAGCGTGTCCGAGTGCTCGGAGTTCCTCGACGGGTTGAAGCTGGGCAAGCGCGAGTCGATGATCGCGGGCGCCGTGCTGAAGGAGATCCAGGCGCGGCTGCACTTCCTGCTGGACGTGGGCCTGACGTACCTGTCGCTGGACCGCGCGTCCGGGACGTTGTCCGGCGGTGAGGCGCAGCGGATCCGGCTCGCGACGCAGATCGGCTCCGGCCTGGTGGGCGTGCTGTACGTGCTGGACGAGCCGTCGATCGGGCTGCACCAGCGGGACAACCACCGGCTGATCGACACGCTGGTCCGGTTGCGGGACCTGGGGAACACGCTGATCGTCGTGGAGCACGACGAGGACACGATCCGGACGTCGGACTGGGTGGTCGACATCGGGCCCGGCGCCGGTGAGCACGGCGGGCACGTCGTGCACAGCGGGCCGTACAAGGCGCTGCTGAAGAACAAGGAGTCGGTGACCGGGGCGTACCTGTCCGGTCGCAAGGCGATCCCGATGCCCGCGTCGCGGCGGAAGGTCGACAAGAAGCGGCAGTTGACGGTCGTCGGGGCGCGCGAGCACAACCTGCGCGGCATCGACGTGTCGTTCCCGCTCGGGTGCCTGGTGTCGGTGACCGGGGTGTCCGGGTCGGGGAAGTCGACGCTGGTCAACGACATCCTGGCGACGGTGCTGGCGAACAAGCTGAACGGCGCTCGGCAGGTTCCGGGTCGGCACACGCGGATCAAGGGGCTCGAAGAGGTCGACAAGCTGGTGCAGGTCGACCAGTCGCCGATCGGCCGGACCCCGCGGTCCAACGCCGCCACGTACACCGGGGTGTTCGACCACATCCGGAAGCTGTTCGCGTCGACGACCGAGGCGAAGGTGCGCGGCTACCAGCCGGGGCGGTTCTCGTTCAACGTCAAGGGCGGGCGCTGCGAGGCGTGCGCGGGCGACGGCACGATCAAGATCGAGATGAACTTCCTGCCGGACGTTTACGTGCCGTGCGAGGTGTGCAAGGGGGCCCGGTACAACCGGGAGACCCTGGAGGTGCACTACAAGGGGAAGACCATCTCCGAGGTGCTCGACATGCCGATCGAGGAAGCGGCGACGTTCTTCGAGCCGATCAACGCGATCCACCGGCACCTGCGGACGTTGGTGGACGTCGGGCTCGGGTACGTGCGGCTGGGACAGCCCGCGCCCACGTTGTCCGGTGGCGAGGCGCAGCGGGTGAAGCTGGCGTCGGAACTGCAGAAGCGGTCGACCGGGCGGACGGTGTACATCCTGGACGAGCCGACCACCGGGCTGCACTTCGAGGACATCCGGAAGCTGCTCGGCGTGATCAACGGGTTGGTGGACAAGGGGAACAGCGTCGTGGTGATCGAGCACAACCTGGACGTCATCAAGACGTCGGACTGGGTTGTGGACATGGGGCCCGAAGGCGGGTCCGGTGGCGGGATGGTCATCGCGGAAGGGACGCCGGAGCAGGTGGCGGCGGAGGAGAAGAGCTACACCGGGCAGTTCCTGCGGAACGTGCTGGAGACGCAGGACGCTGTGGCGGTGGGGTGATCGGTGGGTGAAGCCCGCCCCCTGCCTGGGATTGGGTGGGGGGCGGGTTTTGTGTGGGGTGGCTTGGTGGTCACTCGGTGAGCGCTGGGTTCCAGCGGGGTTCTGCTGGTGACCGGCGGCTGTAGCGGGGTTCTGCCGGTGCCCAGCGGTTCCAGCCGGGTTCTGCCGGTGGTCGGCGGCTGTAGCGGGGTTCTTCGGTGTCTGGCGGTTCCAGCGGGCTTTTTCGGTGGTGGTTGGTGCTGGCGGGATCTTTCGGTGGCTGTAAGTTGTGGTGGGTTTTTCAGTGGCTGTAGGTTCTGACAGATCTTTCAGTGGCTGTAGGTTACGGCGGGCTTTTTCGGTGGTGGTTGGTGCTGGCGAGATTTTTCGGTGGCTGTAAGTTGTGGTGGGTTTTTCAGTGGCTGTAGGTTCTGACAGATCTTTCAGTGACTGTAGGTTGCAGCGGGCTTTTCGGTGG
>NZ_JBHYHC010000140.1:21432-23640 GCF_042738955.1 Umezawaea sp. NPDC059074 | reverse complement strand
CCTGCCCGATCTCCAATTTTAAGGCCGAAATCCCCAAGTAAAATCGGCCACGGTTGCGTGCGGCCCGTAGCGTTCCGTAGCAGGTCAACAGGCGAGCGCCAGTCCCGTAAGTAGGCGCCATGCTTCTGCCGGACGCGTCGGTGGTTTGCCAGTCGTCCGCCGGTCCCGTAAGTGGGCGCCATGCTTCTGCCGGACGCGTCGATGGTCGCCTGGGGTGGTGCTAAGCGAGGCCGCGTAGGTGGGACAGGTAGGCGGCCGCGTTGTCCTGTGCGCGGTCTTGGGCTCCGTTGCGGTGGACGTCTAGGCGGCCGTTGGGGTGTAGGCGGATTGTGGTTGTCGCTTGGCGTGGGGTTGTGTCGTGGGGGACGCGCAGGTCCGCTGTGCCGAGGATCGGGGTGTCCTGGGGGAACATGGTCGCCGCTTCCGCCGCTGTGGCCGCTGGGCGGTGGCCGGTGGCGTTCGCGCTGCTGACGTAGAGCACCGGGAACGGGGTGAGCAGTGGTGTCAGTGGTGCCCATCGTGCGCCGAACAGCAGTGTCCAGCCGTCCTTGGTGGCCGGGGCCAGCCAGACCGGCAGGTGGGTGTCCCGCAGCGGGAGCAGGACGGTGAGGAGTTCGTCCACCAGCAGGCGGCGGGCGAACGCGGCCCTGTCCTCGTCGAGGTCGAGGACGTCCGCGATGAAGGTCCAGGTGTCCGGGTGGTGGGCCCACAGGGCTACCGGTTGATCCGGTGGGCGGCCCTTGGTGGTGTTGATGGTGGCGGGGTCGGTGCCTGCCAGCACGGACGTGAGCGGGGCGGGGTTGGGGAGCACCACCGCCGCGCGGGCGGCCAGTGCCGTCCTCGCGCCGTTGAGGCCGACCGTGCCGCGGTCCGGTGCGGTCATGCGCCTTGCCTTGACGCCAGGCCGTCGAGGTACGCGCTGAACGTCTGGTCGTCGATCACCGCGGTGTCGGTGCGGTAGGCGTGCGACTTCACCCAGGCCATCGCGGTGGTGGCCTGCGCGCGGTCCAGGGTGTGGCCGAGGCGGGCGGCGACGGCGGTGACCACGCGGGTGCTGGCCAGGTGCGTGAGTACCACGGTCGGCACGATACCCAGCGCCGCCTCGGGGTCGAAGGGCTGGAACAGGGCGGGGTGCACGAACGGGGTCCCGGTGGAGATCGTGCCGACGCCCGAGCCCACGATCGGGGTGGTGACGGTCAGCGGGACGCCGGTCGCCTCGGAGACCGCGCGGGTGATGGCCGGGAGGCGGGTCAGGTCCGGCGGGGTCCACCAGAGGTCGGTGGCGCCGCCGGTGAAAGCCGCGGCGCGCACGGGGTCGTCGCCGAGCAGGAACAGGAGTTGTTCGGTGGCGACCATGCCCGAGCGTTCCGCGACGCCGAGCCACGAGCTGGACACCAGGCGGACGCCGGACTCCACCGCCCTCAGCGTGTTGGCCAGGCCGAGGCCCAGGTCGTTGTGCAGGTGCGAGCCGAGCACGACGTCGGTGTCCGTGCGCTCCGCGACGGTGGTGAACATGGCCGCCGCCTCCCTGGGGAGCTGGCCGCCCACGGTGTCGGCGAGGATGATCGTGCCCGCCCCCGCGGTCGTCATGGCCTGCGCGTAGTCGGCCATCAGGGCGTGGTCGGCGCGCGAGGCGTCGGCGAAGCACACGTCCACGGCGACCTCTGCGCCGAGATCGCGGGCCTGCTTGACCAGGCCGACGCCCTCGTCGAGCGCGTCACGGGCCCCCTTGTGCACCATCACGCGGGCCATCGCCTCCGACGCGGGCACCACGACCATGATCCGGGCGTGGGCGGTCCCGCGCACGGACTCGACGGCCTGCCGCACGTCGTCGGGCACGCCCCGGCACACGGCGGCCACGCTGACCGCGCCCTCCGCCTCGACGGCGACCCGGCGCACGGCCTCGAACTCCTCGGCGCACACGGCGGGGAACCCGGCCGCGAACACGACGTGCCGCGGCCCGTCCGCGCCGAACAGCGCGCCCTGCTCGCGCGCGAGCCGAACCCGGAACTCCGCGCTCATCAACGTCTTCGCCTGAGCGCCGTCCCGCGCCGACTCCTCCCAGACCACCACCCGGCCCGCCGAAGCCGACTCCCGCACCACGTCCACCGGCACACCCCGCATCACCCGCACACGAGTGCGCCGGACGTCCCCTCGTGCTGGACGTCCGGCGCGCCTCCGAGCCCCGCGAGGGTGGTCGTCGGCGGG
>NZ_JBHYHC010000140.1:13498-21422 GCF_042738955.1 Umezawaea sp. NPDC059074 | reverse complement strand
GACCACCCCCACCACGCCCACCCCCCCCCCCAGCACACCCCCCACCGCGGGGCGCGGCGGGCCCCCTGGTGGTGGGCGGCCGCCCCACCTCCGACCCCTGCGAATGTGGTCGTCGGCCGATCACGACCGCAACGACACCGGTCGATGTTCACTCGAACTGATCATCTTGGGTGGTGATCGTCGCAGACCTGATCACTCGGATGGCGCTGGTGCCGGGTCAGGACTTCCCGTAGGTCAGGAGGCGCGGCAGGTCACCGCCGGGGCGGACCACTGGCCGTTGGCCATGACGGTGAAGCCGAACGTGGTGCTGGCGCCCGCGGCGAGCGACCCGTTCCCGTTGGGCTTCATGGTCATGACGTTGCCGCTGCCGTCCCAGCTCGGCGTGCCGTTCCAGGTCGCCGACACCTTCTGCGGCGACGTCACGGTGACGGTGGACGTCCACGTGCTGATGGCCGTGCTGCCCGCCTTGATGGTCACCTCGCCGTTGAAGCGGTCGCCCCACGTCTGCGACGTCCGGTAGGTGGCCGTGCAGGAACCGCCGCCGGACGGCGGGGTCGTGGTGGTGGTCGTCGTGGGCGGGGTGGTGCCGGGGCCGTCCGACGGGGCGACGGCCTGGCCGGTGGACGTCGAGATCATGCCCGCGCACAGGCCGCGGCTCGCCAGGCCCGAGGCGATCTGCGGGATGGCGTTGACGGTCGTCTGGTAGCCGTCGTGCATGAGGATCACGCCGCCGTTCTGGAGCGTGGACGCCGCCTGCACGATCGCGGACGTGCTCGCGCCGTTCCAGTCCTGCGAGTCGACGCTCCACAGCACCTCGGTGAGCCCGAGCTGCTGCTCGACCGACTTCAGCGTCGCGTTGGTCTCGCCGTAGGGCGGCCGGAACAGCTTCGGTGTGTCCCCGGTGGCCTGCTGCAACGCCTGCTGCGTCTGGGTCAGCTCGGAGGTGATCTCCGACTGGGACAGCTGGGTGAGGTGCGGGTGGGTCCAGCTGTGGTTGCCGATCCACATGCCCGCGCTCTTCTGGGCGCGCACCAGGTCGGCGTTCGAGCCGACCTTGTTGCCGATGTTGAAGAACGTGGCCCGCAGGTTCGCCGAGCGCAACGCGCTGAGCAGTGCCGTGGTGTTGCCTGCGACGGGGCCGTCGTCGTAGGTGAGGCCGACGTAGCCGTTGCGGCAGTCACCGCTGGGCGGGGTCGTCGTGGTGGTCGTCGGCGGCGTGGTCGTGCCGCCGCCGTTGAGGGCGTTGAGGACCGAGGTGTACGCGGCCTTCTTGTTGCCGGAGCCGTCGAACAGCAGCGGGCTGTCACCGGAGCGCCACGAGTCGCTGTCCCGGATGCCCCACACCGTGATGCCGTTGCAGCGCGCCACGGCCAGGCAGTCCTTGGTCACGTTGCCGTAGGTCGTGCCGGACGCGCCCTGGATGTCCAGCTCGGTGATCTGCACGTCCACGCCGAGCGCCGCGAAGCTGGACAGCGTGGTGCGGTAGTTCGACGGGTACGGCGAGCCGCTGTTGAAGTGCGACTGGAAGCCGACGCAGTCGATCGGGACGCCGCGCGACTTGAAGTCCTGCACCATCCGGTACACGGCCTGGGTCTTGGCCTGGTTCCAGTCGTCGGTGTTGTAGTCGTTGTAGCAGAGCTTCGTGTTCGGGTCGGCCGCGCGGGCGGCGCGGAACGCGGCCTCGATCCAGTCGTTGCCGGTCCGCTGGAGGTTCGAGTCACGGCGTGCGCCCGAACTGCCGTCGGCGAACGCCTCGTTGACGACGTCCCACGCGTAGAGCTGGCCCTTGTAGTGCGTGGCGACCTGGGTGACGTGGTTGAGCATCGCCGACCGCAAGGCGGACCCGCTCATGCTCTGCATCCAGCCCGGCTGCTGCGAGTGCCAGGCGAGGGTGTGGCCGCGGACGCGCATCCCCTGGCTCTTGGCGTGGCTGACGATCCGGTCCGCGTTGCCGTAGGAGAACTGGTTCTGGTTCGGCTCCGTCGCGTCGATCTTCATCTCGTTCTCGGGCGTCACCATATTGAACTCTCGGTTCAAAATGCCCACGTATGTCGAGTCCGAGAGTTTGCTCGCCGCCACCGCGGTCCCGAAGTACCGGCCGCTCTCACTCGCCGACGCGCCCAGCGTGGTGCCCGCGCTGGCCACGCCGGGGACCACGAGGGCGACCGCGCCGAGCACGGCGGCAGCGCCCGCCAGCACCGCGACGCGCCGCGGCGGTCGTGTCCGGCCCGCGGGTGGGCGGGTCCCGGCTCCGTCGATTCTCGACATCTGTCCTCCAGAGGGATGGTGAGTGCAGGGAGATCCCCGGAAACAAACTGATCGAAACTTTCGGCAACAATCACTAAACTTCTCGTAACGTAGGATCACGACCGCGTTACGTCAACGGCCCGAAGCCATATGAGATGCCGTATCCCGCAGGCAAACGCGCAGAAACCGCCACGGGCGGGAATGACAACGTTGCCGAAAGTTTCGACTAGCGAGTGGCCTGGCTGATCCGAGCGAGCCAAGACGCCTCGGCGTCCAGATCGTCGGCGAAGGTCAACGCGGGCTGCCGAGAGAACGTCACGCCGTCGCGGAACGCGGTGAGCGCGGCCGTGACGCACGCGGCCTCCGCGGCGACCTTCGCCTCGTCGGCGCTCGCCCCGGACCGGACCGCGCGGTCGAGGGCCTCGTCGTGCACGTCGGCGCTCAGGTGCGCGCGCAGCGGGCCGATCAGCGCGTCCCGGATGCCGATCACCCGGTTCCGCAGCCGGGAACGCCGACCGCGCGGCGGTTCTCCCGCGGGCAGGACGTCGCGCAGCGCGTCCGCCAGCGGCGCGAGTCGCCGGTAGCTGCGTTCCCGGCTCCACCGCAGCGCGATCCTCGACCCCCACGCGGGCAGCAGGATGCCGATCGTCGTGCACAGCACGGCGGGCAGCAGGAACAGGGCCTGCACGCCCTTCGGCCCGTTCTCGTTCCACGGCAGGGGGTGGCCCGCGACCAGCGCCGCGAGGTAGACGATCTTGTGAACCCCTTGCAGGAAGCCGAAGAGCGCTCCGACGCCGAGGAAGCGCAGGCCGAGCCGGAGGAACCGGCGTTCGATCCGCCGGTGCCGCCACGCGAGCCGCACCATGCCCAGCAGCACCACCCCGCTGTAGAGCTGCGTGGTCAGCACGAACGCGAGCACGCCCCGGTCGCGCTGCCCGGTCCAGCCCAGTTCCCGCATCCCCAGCCGGAACGGGCCCGCCAGGTAGGTCACCGCCAGCAGCGCGAGCGCCGCCGCGACCAGCCACCGGTGCCGCCGGACGCCCCGCCGCACCTCCTCGGGATCGGGTTCCACCAGGTGCAGGGCGAACACCGACGCGAAGTGGAACATCGCCATGACCGCCGCGTACTGGGCGAACTGCGGCAGGCAGGGCACCCCGCCGAGCAGCCGGTCGACGAACCAGTACCAGGTCGGGTAGCCGAGCACGAGCGCCACCTGGAAGCACAGCGTGGCGAGGAACAGCGCGAGGACCGCGGGGTCGCCGGGGTTGCGGCGCACCGCGGCGAGCCGGAACACCAGGACCACGGCGACCATCGCGGTCACCGCCAGGTGGATGGCGTTCGCCGCACTCACCGGTCAGTCCTCCAGGACCTTGCCGAGGCGCGCGGTGAAGCCGTCCTCGCCGCCCGAGCGGCGGTCGCCGACGCGGTCGAGCACGGCGTAGGCGAACGACTCGGCCTCGGCTTCCTGTCCGTCGGCGTAGCCGAGGTGCCTGCGGGCCAGCATGATCTTCAGCGCGTCGCCGCCGAGGTCGGGGAACAGGCCGCCGAGCGCGTCGCCCAACGCCTCCGACCCGCCGTGGCCGCACAGGACGTGGCCCAGCTCGTGCAGGACGATGTGCTCCTGGTGCGGCGGGGACGTGTCGCGCTCGTAGCAGAGGAAGTCGACGTCAGCGGTCGCGAGCCACAGCCCGCACGGCCCGAGCGCGGCCAGTTCCAGCGGCGCGAGCACGATCGGGCGGCCCCGCTCCTCCCCCACCCGGCGGCACAGCTCGCGCACGTCGAACGGGCGCGGCAGGTCGAGCCCGTCGACCAGGTCGCGCAGCCGCCGGGAACCGGACCGGCGCATCAGCGGGGGTCGTCCGGGGTCGCCGGTTCGAGGCCCTCCAGCTTGCGCAGCTGCTCGGTCAGGGCCGTCACGGCCTCGACGCTGCCCGCGGACAGCCCGACCATCCGGGTCGCGGCGTGCGCGATGCCCGCGTCGCGGATGACGGCGGCCAGCCCGATCTGCGCGGCGACCTGCTCGGTGGTCTGGTCGTCGAAGAAGAACGCGACCGGCACGCCGAAGAACCCGGCCAACCGCTCCACGGTGTCCTTGGTGGGGTTGGTGTTCTTGCCCGAGCGCAACGCCGAGAGCAACCCCGTGGACAAGCCCGTCGCGGCCGAGACCTCGGGGTGGGTGAACGACTTCCGGCCACGGGGGTGCACCTCGTGGAACAGGTAGTCCACCTTCTCCGCCAACGTCCTGGGCGTGCTCACCCGGTCATCCTAGTGACCCGCGGCACGGTCGATAACGCTGTGTTGACTGGACCAACCGGTCCGGATAGCCTCGGCGTGTCATTAAAGTGATCGAGGGGGAAAGTTCGGTCACTGAGATGCCAACAGGGGGCTTCACGTCCGTCCGAGCTGTCCGCGCACGGCGGCGGTCGCGTGGTAGGCGCGATCCGCGAGGACTCGGACGCGTCCACGGCGACGCCCTGGCCGGGTGGGCGCTGCCCGCTCGAATCGAGCGACCGCGGCGCCAGGGGGGTGCGCCACGATCGCGCGCGGGCCCGCGTTGACGGTTCGCCGCCAACGCGGGCCCTTTTCAGCCCACCCCCGGCACGTCGATCACCAGCTTCGCCAGGATCCGGTCGAGAGCGGCGTGCTCCTCGGGCGTGATGCGGTCGAACGACTCGGCCAGCACCCGGTCCAGGAGCGCAGCCCCGGCCTCGCGCACCTCGCGCCCCTTCGCCGTCAACTGGTGCCGAACCGCACGACCGGGCCCGGGAACGCGCTCGACGAGCCCCCGCGCCTCCATCCGCACGGCCAGCGCGCCGAACGACTGGTCGGTCTGGAACGTCAACTGCGCGAGGTCGTGCAGCGAGGCACCGGGGTTCAAGTCCATGTGCCGCAACGCGTCCCACTGCACGATGCTGATGTTCAGCTCCGCCAACGCCGCGTTCGCGCCCCGGTGGTGCTGCATCTGCAACCGCTTCACGGCCAGACCGGTCCTTTGCAGTGAACGCTCCATGCCCCGATGCTAGCTCAACGTCCTTAACTAAGCTTGCTTATATCAACATGCTTGGTTACTGTTCCGCCCATGGCACCCACCCACCTGGACACCCGCACCGAGCGCACGACGGCGACGTTCGCCTGCGCCGCGATGCTGGTGTCCTACCTGCCGTTCTCCGCGGTGAACGGGGTGCTGGGCACGATCGGCGGAACCACCTCCGACCTCCAGTGGGTCGCGGCGGCGTTCACCGCGGCACTGGTCGCGACGGTGCTGTCCGGTGGCGTGCTCGGCGACCTGCACGGCCGCAGGCGCGTCGCCCTGATCGGCCTCGCGCTCACCGTGACGTGCACGGTCGTCGGCTTCCTGGCGGGCGACCTGATCCCCGTCCTGTGGCTCGGCCAAGCGGCGGGCGGCCTGGGCGCGGGCCTGGTCATGTCGTCCACGCTCGCCCTGATCGCCGCACGCACCCGTGCCATCGCCGCGTGGGCGGCGTCCAACGTCGTGGGCCTGGGCGCGGGCCCGTTCCTCTCCGGCGTGATCACCGAACACGCGGACTGGCACTGGCTCTACCCACCCATCACCGTCCTGGCGATCACCGTGATGGTCCTCGGGGCGACCCGAGCACAGGAGTCGTCCGCCCCCGAGGGCCGCTCCCCGGACTGGCCGGGCCAACTCACCAGCGCGGCGGGCATCGTGGCACTCGTCTACGGCGTGATCACCGGCGGCTCGACGGGCTGGACGTCACCGCAAGCACTGATCGGCCTCACCACAGGCGTCGCATTCCTGACCACGTTCGTCCTCATCGAACACCACTCGACGGCTCCCCTGCTGCGCCCAACCCTGTTCACCTCACGGGGTTTCACCGCGGCGGGCCTGTCGGCGATGGTCGTGCTGTTCACGATCGTCGGCATCGTGTTCGTGCTCAGCCTGTTCTTCGCCCACCAGCACGTAACCGCACTCGGCATCGCCGTCCGCCTGGCCTGTCTGTTCGGCGGCAACGCCGCGGCCAGCCTCACCGCCGCCCACCTGCAAACCCGTTTCAGCCCCCGAGCAGTACTCATCGCGGGCCCACTGGTAGCAGCGGCCGGCTTGACGACCCTGCTCACCACCACCGACACCACCACGCTGACCGGCTTCGCCGGCCCGTTGCTCCTCACCGGCGCGGGCTGCGGCCTCGTCATCGCCACCAGCACAGCCGTGGCCGTGCACTCAGTCCCCCGCGACCACTCCGGAATGGCAGGCGCGGCCAACAACGCGCTCCGCCAACTGGGCGGCGCACTGGGCGCGGCCGTGGTCGGCGTCATCTTCGCCACCACCGCGCACACCAGCTACACCAACGCCCTCCACACCTGCGCGATCTCTCTCGCAGCACTGCTAGTCCTCACCGCGACAACAACCCACTTCCTCACACGGGAGAACACATGATCACCCTCGACGGCATCGGCCCCGTGGACGTCACCTACACCGACCAGGGCGAGGGCCACCCGGTCCTCCTGCTGCACGGAGGCGGCGGCCCCCTGACCGTGCAGGCCTTCGCAACCCTGTTGTCCACCAGGGAGAACGCCCGAGTCATCACCCCGACCCACCCCGGCTTCGCAGGCACACCGCGCCCGGAAGCCCTCACCACAGTCGGCGACCTGGCAGCCCTCTACGTCACTCTGCTGGAATCCTTGGACCTCGACGACGTCACCGTCGTCGGCAACTCCATCGGCGGCTGGATCGCCACGGAGATGACCTTGCTCAACTCCCCCAGGATCAGCAGCGTGATCATCGTCGACGCCGTCGGCATCGACGTCCCGGACCACCCGGTGGCCGACTTCTTCTCCCTCACGATGGCCGAGGTAGCCCAACTCAGCTACCACAACCCGGAGAAGTACGGCATCGACCCGACCAAACTCCCGCCAGCAGCACAACAGGCAATGGCGTCGAACCGCACCACTCTCGCCACCTACACGGCAACGGGCATGACCGACCCCACCCTCACCGGCCGCCTCTCCACCAGCACCCCACCCCCCACCCTCGTTGTGTGGGGCGAAGCAGACCAAATCGCCACCCCGGCCTACGGCAAGACCTACGCGAACACCATCCCAGGAGCCGAATTCCACCTACTCAACAACACCGGCCACCTCCCCCAAATCGAAACCCCGGAAGAACTCCTCACCACCATCTGGACCTTCGCCTCCAAGCACACCACCCGCTAACCCCCTGGGCCACAGGATCAGGGAGCGGGAAGGCAGTAAGACTCCAGGCCGAGTCCAAACAGGACAGACAAGGTCATCGGGGTAAGCAAAGCTGGAGCACGTCGAGGCAAGCCGGAACAGGCGAGGACGACCCGGACCCGACCGAGGCGGGCAAGTAGGGGCCGTAGGCAAAGCAGGACAACTCGACCCGCAGTGAGTGCAAGCGGACGCGCGACCAGCTCCAATACCAAACGCGCCCACCGATTCACGGCCAACGCAAGCGGAAGCACCAAACCGGGCCTCACCGCCAAACGAGCCCCACCAACCTCACCCACGGCCAAAGCGGCCGCACGCAACCCTGGTGGCGGCCAGACCTCCCGCCCCACCCCGATCCGAAGCGCCTTCGCACCCGTTTTTGTTGGGGCAGCCGCCCGGAAACGCCGGGGCACAGAAAAACCTCGGGGTATATATATAGGCCGGCGTGTGGGGGGTACGCCACCCCAGG
>NZ_JBHYHC010000140.1:0-13488 GCF_042738955.1 Umezawaea sp. NPDC059074 | reverse complement strand
CGCCTTCGCCCCCTTTGTGGTTTTTCAAGCCATTTTCCCCCACTTGACAACACAAAACGGGTGTTGAAATAATTGCGCGAGCGGGGTGGGGCGACACCCACCCGAGGCCGCAGAACACCAATCACCCACGCGCAGGCGGAAACACCATGCAAGTAGTGGTGGCATGCGCGACCAACGCCCCCCGCTCATCCACCACCTTCCCCTCCGCAGTAGCCGTCCGCCGCCCCAGGTGCAGCACGTTCCCCGTCCCCACCAACAACTTGTCGCCCACCCCCACAGCCCGGATGTAGTTCACCTTCAACTCCAACGTCGTATAACCAACCCCAGCCGCCAAAGCGGAATGCACCGCACACCCCATCACCGAGTCCAGCAGCGTCGCCGCGATCCCCCCGTGCACCACCCCGATCGGGTTCAGGAAGTCCGGCTTGGTGCGCAGCGACATCACCACCCGCCCTTCCTCCAACTCGTCGAACGACATCCCCAACAGCCGCGCGATCGACGGCGTGTCGACGTCCTGGCGGGCCTGGAACTGGCGGAGGACTTCGATCCCGGACATCCCGGCGAGGTCAACAGTGGACATCCGAACTCCCGATGGTTGTGAGCACCGACGCGTAACTACTATCATGATAGTTACTACCCGGTAAACCCCACGAGGAGGCCCCCCGCCGTGGTCCAGCACGTCAGCTTCGCCGACGCGGCCTGCCCCATCGCCCGAAGCCTCGACCACGTCGGCGAGTGGTGGAGCATCCTGATCCTCCGGGACGTCACCGCGGGCCTCACGCGGTTCGCCGACCTCCAGGAGCACCTGGAGATCTCCCCCGGATCACTCAGCCGCCGGCTCAAAGACCTGGTGGCGTCCGGCATCCTCGAAAAACAAACCCACGAGTACGTCCTCACCGACCGAGGCCGCGACTTCCTCCCCGTGCTGGCCGCGATGGCGGCCTGGGGCTACCGGCACTTCGGCCCGGAGAAGCCCGCCGCCCGCCTGGTCGACCGCGCCACCAACCGGACCGCCCGGCCCGTCGTCGTCGACGAGAAGACCGGGCGGCCGATCACCAGCGCCACCCACGGTTTCGAGCGGACAGCACCCCCGTGGTGACTCACATCCGGTCCGCGCCCTTCCGGATCGCCGTGCGGATCCGCGAATAGGTGCCGCACCGGCAGATGTTGCGCAGCCCGTCGAGGTCGGTGTCGGTGATCTGCCGACCCTCCGCCTTGGCCTTGCGGACCAGCGCCACCGCGGCCATGATCTGGCCCGGCTGGCAGTAGCCGCACTGCGACACGTCCTCCTCCAGCCACGCCTCCTGCATCGGGTGCAGGTCGCGGCCGACGGTCGCGGGCAGGCCTTCGATGGTGGTGACCTCGTCGGTCTCCTTGATCTTCGACACCGGCACCGAGCACGGGTTGAAGGCCTTGCCGTTGAGGTGGGACGTGCAGGACTTGCAGACGTTCAGCCCGCACCCGTACTTCGGGCCGGTGACGCCGAGGATGTCGCGCAGCACCCACAGGAGCCGCACGTCGTCGGCGACCTCGACCGTCACCCTGCTGCCGTTGAGCATAAAACTGTGCTGTGCCAAGGGGAACGCTCCTCAGAAGGCGCTGTCGAGGCCGTTGACCGGCGACGCGGGGGTGGACGGCTGCAACGGGTACGGCTCGAAGCCCAGCGTCCCGTGGTTGATGGGGAAGCTGGTCGGCATCGTGCCGGTGGCCCGGCCGTACGCCGTCGCGACGGCCGCGAACGCCGCCGCCACACCGATCTCGCCCGCACCGCTGGGCGTGCCGGTCGTCGGTGGCATCACGACCACCTTCACCTCCGGCGGCGTGTTCCACTGCCGTGTGTAGAAGTAGTTGTCCCAGCTGCCTTCCAGCGGGATGCCGTCCTTCATGTGCAGGCTCGACGTCAACGCCAGCGCGATCCCGTCGTTCAGCCCGCCGAGCATCTGCGCCTCCAGCCCGCGCGGGTTGAGCGGCAGGCCCGCGTCGATCACGATCGTCGCCCTGGTCACCCGAGGCCCGGTCACGCCGTCCACGATCGGCCGGTTCACGGTCTCCGGTCGGCAGTCGACCTCCACGAGCATCGCGACCGCGCCGCGGTACTCGGTGTGCAGACCGATTCCCTGCGCCACACCCTTCGGCAGCGCCCGGCCCCACTGACCGACCTCGACGGCCTTGTCCATCACCGCGCGCAGCCGGTCGTCCTTGAGGAACTCGCGGCGGAACGCGACGGGGTCCTTGCCCAGCTTCGCCGCCAGCCGGTCCACGACCAGTTCCCGCGCGCACACCACGTTCGGCGAGTAGATGTTGCGCATGCTGCCGGTGTTGAACCTCAGCGGGACCTCGTTGAGCAGCTGCGTGGCGACGCCGAAGTTGTACGGCACCGACTGCGTCAGCAGGAAGATCGTCTGGGCGAAGCTGTAGTTGCCCACGAGGGGCAGCTCGGCGGCGGTCGACGTGATCATCTCGCCGAGGCCGTGGCTGAAGCTGGTCTCCGAGCTGACGTGCCGCTGCTCGTAGGTCAGCACGTTGCCGAGCAGGTGCGTCGCCCGCACCCGCGACACGCACATCGGGTGCGTGCGGCCCTGGCGGAAGTCGTCCGTGCGGGTCCAGGACAGCTTGACCGGCTTGCCCATCTTCTGCGAGATCTCCGCGGCCTCGGCGGCGACGTCGTGGAACAGGTGCCGCCCGAACGACCCGCCGCCGGTCACGACGTGGACGACGACCTTGTCCGCGGGCAGGCCGAGCTGCCGCGCGATGTCCTGCTTGGCGTCGATCGGCACCTTGAGCGTGGACCAGATCTCGGCGCGGTCGGGCCGCACGTCGGCGATGGCGTTGTCCGGTTCGAGCGGCGCGTTGCTGGCGAAGGCGAACGTGAACTCGGCGTCCACGGACAGCGCGCCGAGCGCGGGCGCCACCAGCGGCAGCTGCGCCTTCTTGAGCTTGGCGAGCACGGTCGCGTCCGACTCCCCCGCGACCGTGCCGGGGTTCCAGTCGACGTCGAGCGCGCGCAGGCCGTCGATGCACTGGCCGAACGTCTCGCCGCGCACGGCCACGCCGTAGGTGATCACGGCGACGTCGGTGATGCCCGGCATCGCCTTGACGGCGGCCAGGTTGCGGACGGTCTTCACGGTGCCGTTGATCGTCGGCGGCCTGCGGACCATGCAGGGCTTGGCGTTCGGCACCTGGAGGTCCATGCCGAACCGCTTGCGGCCGGTGACGATGTCGTGGGCGTCGATCCGGTTCTGCGGCTTGCCGAGGACCCGGAAGTCGGTGGCGGCCTTGAGGGTGATGGACACCTGCACGGTCCGGTCGCTGGCGGCGGCCTTGGCGAGCGACCCGTAGGTCGCGGTCTTCCCGCTGTGGTGGGAGAGCACGCCGTCCCTGGTGGTCACCTCACCTTCGGGCACCTGCCACTGCGCGGCGGCCGTGCGCACGAGCTGCTGCCGGGCGAGCGCGGACGCGGTGCGCACCGGCGTGAAGATGCTGCGGACCGAGTTGGACCCACCGGTGAGCTGGTTCATCAGGAGTTCGGGGCGCGCGTCGGCGAGGGTGACGCGGACCTGGTCGATCGGCAGGTCCAGTTCCTCGGCGATGATCATCGCGACGGTCGTGGTGATGCCCTGGCCGACCTCCGTGCGGTGCAGGGCGAACGACGCGGTGCCGTCCTCGTTGACCTGCACGCCGATGAGGCCGGACGTCGGCAGCGCGGCCAGGTTCTGCAGGTCGCCGAGGTCGAAGAGGTTCTCGGGCTGGGGCAGGGACGGGATGACGGCCTCGGCCTCCGGGGCTCCGAGGGAGGCGTCCGCCCAGCTCACGCCCACGGCGAGGGTGGGAGCGGCGAGCAGGTAGCCGAGGAAGCGGCGGCGGGTGTGGTCCGGTGGGGCGTCTTCCGGCGAACGACGCTGTTCTGCCATGGGTGTCCTCGCAGGCGGCACTCTGAGTGGTGGGTCGGTGGCGGTGCGCAGTGGTGAGGCCCGGAGTGTGTCACGTCACATCCGCCACGAGAAGGAACGCCGTGCCTACTTTTGGCCTACCGGCGTTGTGCGGCGTGCACAACGCGCGGTCAGGCGAGCGGGCCGGGCGGGAGCAGCCAGGACGCCCGGAGCGCCAGCCCCAGCTCCAGGTGGGAGGCCGTGTCGTCGAGGTCGAGGCCGGTGGCCGACTCGATCCGGCGCAGGCGGTTGATCACCGTGTTGCGGTGGCAGTGCACGGCGGTCGCGGTGCCGTTGACCGAGCCGCCGGTCTCCAGCCACGCGGTGAGCGTGTCCAGGAGCAGCCTGCGCTCGGCCCGCGGGATCGCCAGCAGGGGGCCGAGCCTGCGGCGGATCAGGGCTTCGGCGAGGTCCGGCGCGCTGAGCAGGAGCGCTTCGGGGAGACGTTCGGCGAGCGCCGCGACCTCGACCCGGCCGGGCGGCACGGTGGCGCGGGCCAGCACCGCCTGCCGGTGGGCGGTGTCGACGCCCACCAGGCCGTGGACCGTCATCGACAGGCCCGCGACGACGCCGACACTCGCCCTCAGCACCGCGAGCGCCGCGGCCAGGCCGTCCTCGTCGACCACGAGCAGCCCCGCGCGGGTGTTCGTCCTGGACTGCCACACCGACGTCACGCCCACCTCGGCCAGCGGGCGTTCGAAGTCCTCCGCGCCGAGGTCGACGACGGCCACCGCGTACGAGCCGTCGACCGGCACGCCGATGGTGTGCGCCGCCTGCCGGGCGAACGTCGGGTCCTTCGCCCGGCCGGTGAGCAGGCCCTCCCACAGCGCGGCCAAGCGCTGCTCGTCCACACGCACCAGGTCGCGCTCGGTGGCGTGGTACGCGGTCGCGACCTGCGCGGACGTCTCGTCCACGACCGTCCACACCCACGACGCGAGGTCCAGCAGTTCCTCCGGGTCGGTGCGCTCGTCGGCGCGGGCCTCCGCGATCAGCGCCTCCCACACCAGCCTGCCGCCGAGCCGGAACGACCGCAGCACGTCGTCCAGCGGCATCCGCTGCGACGCCCGCGCCCGGCCGGTGGCGCGGGCCGCGTCGTACGCCTCGTCCTCGGGGACGACCGCGTCGTCCCCGGCCGCGCGCGCCACGAGCTGGAGGACCCTGGTGAGGTTGTCGTGGCAGGACCGCCACAGGTCGTGCCGGGGTACGACGTTGGCGCGGCGGTAGTTGGGGTTCTGCTCCTGGATGACCCGGACCAGGGCGTCGGCGAGGTCCGGGACGCGGGCCGCCACGTCCGCGACCAGGGACGTCGTGGTGCGCGGTGGCTCGGTCATGGTGGACGAGCATCGCACGGGTCCGGCCCCGTGGCACGACTCGGCGGGGTCAGGCCCCGGTCGTGGAGCCGGGCCGGATGATCATCAGCACCGTGACGGTCGCCCACAGCAGGTTGAACAGGCCCGTGGGCATCGCCAGGCTCGCCGGACTGGTGTCCGGTGTGGACAGTGCCGCGACCTGGCGCGGGAGGACCAGCAGCACCAGCACCCCGGCGGCCACGGCGGTCAGGCCGATCGACACGATCACCCACGCCTGGCCGGTGACCCCCATGACGCCCGCGGTGGCGAACCCGAACACCGGGACGGCGATCCCGACGGCGGCGTAGACCCGGCAGACGCGGTGCAGGACGCGGAGCGCGGGGAGGTCGGCGCGGCGGAGGGCCGCGGGGAACATGCTGGCGGCCACGGCCACCGGGCCGATGGCCAGGATCGCGGCCAGCACGTGGATCGAGAGCAGCAGCTTGGTCACGCCGGACTCCCGGCGGTACGCGGCGAACGGGACACGAACAGGCCTCCTCGGATCGGTGGCGTCACGCTAACCACCGGCGGAGGTGCTGCGGGGGTGGCTGGAATGCCACGTTCCACCGGATTTCGGCCAAGATCAGCCGTCGAGGCCGAACCGCCGGGGCAGGTCGTCGTCGAGGAACCGGGTGACCGCGCTGATCCGGTCATCGCGCAAGGTCAGGACGAGCAGGCCGACCGGACCGACGCCGGCGAGGAAGCAGCCGAACGCGGGCTGCCCGTTGGCGCGCGTGGGCTCCAGCCGGAACCGACTGCCACCGCGCGAGGCCGCGCTCGCCGCCAGGAACGCCCCGATGGCCGCGCGGCCCTGGTACGCGTGGGGCGCGGGCGGCATGGTCAGCCAGGCGCCGTCGGTCAGCAGCGCGAGCACGCCGTCCACGTCGTCGGCGGTGTACGCCTCGGCGAACCGCCGGGCCAGCTCGCGTTCCCCCGGCGAACCGGGGAGCGGGACGCGCGAGGGGTCTACGCGGTCCAGCCGCTCGCGGGCGCGTTGCAGGGCGGCCTTGACCGCGGTCGGCGTGGTGTCCAGCAGGTCGGCGGTCTCGGCGGTCGAGTAGCCGAGCACGTCGCGGAGCACCAGCGCCGCGGCCTGCCGGGGCGGCAGGTGCTGGAGGCCCGCGATGAACGCCAGCTCGATCGACTCCCGCGCGCTGTAGCGGGCCTCCGGACCGGGATCGCCGTCCTCCACCTGCTCCGGGCACGGCTGCAACCAGGTCACGGCGTCCCGGCGCGTGGGCTCGGGCGGGGTGAACGGCGGCACCGGTTCGGCGGGCCGCCGACGGCTCGCCGAGCGCACGGCGTTGAGGCAGCGGTTCGTCGCGATCCGGTACAGCCACGTGCGCGGCGACGACCGGCCCTCGAAGCCGTCCAGCCCGCGCCACGCGGCGAGCAGCGTCTCCTGGAGCACGTCCTCGGCGTCGGTCATCGACCCCAGCATCCGGTAGCAGTGCACCAGCAGCTCACGCCGGAAGGGGTCGGTGAGCTGCCGGAACGCGTCCGGGTCACCGGCACGCGCACGGTCGAGCACCGCTTGGACCACGCGGCCATCAAACCACGGTCGCCGCGGACCGGTCCGTTCGCCGAGCCGCCGGTGTCCACCTGGCACGACCACCAGGAGGGAACGACCATGACCGACCCGCTGACCACCGCGCTGGCCTACCACGAGGCGTGGACCGGCCACGACTTCGACCGCGCCATGACCCACATCGCCGACGACGTCGTGTGCGACGCCCCGGCAGGCCGGATCGAGGGCGCGGAGGCGTTCCGCGCCTTCATGGGCCCCTTCTCCCGGATCCTCGTCTCCTCGACGCTGCTCGCCGCGTTCGGCGACGAGCGGACCGCGCTCCTCATGTACGACACCGACACCGTCCCCGTCCGCAACGCCCCGGCGAGCGAGTTCCTGACCGTCCGGGACGGCCTGATCACGCACCTGCGGATCATCTTCGACCGGACGCCGTTCGACGCCGCGCGTCTTGCCGCCCAAGGGATTCCCACTTAAGTTCAGTGCATGAACGAATCTCCCGGTCGTCCGGTCCCGCCGCTGCCGCCGGGAGTCGACCCGGCCTGGCTGCCCGCGTTCGCGCTGCGCCCGGTCGGGTCCCGGCGGGTCCGGGTCGTCGGGACCGGGCCGCTCGTCGACACCGTGCGCGGCGAAGTCGTGGCCGCCGTCCGCGAGCACGGCGGCCACCTCGTCGACGACGGCCCGGTGGACCTCGACCTGGTGTGCGCCCCGGAGACCGGCGGCGGTCCCGAGGCGTTCACGGCGGCCCGCGCGGCGGCGACCACCACCGTCCGGGCCGCCGAGGGCGCCGGGCTGCTCTACGGGTTCCACCACGTCGTGCGGCTCGGCGAAGCGGCGTTCACCGGGACGTGGTCGACGACCGCCGCGCCCCGGCAGGCGATCCGGATGCTGGACCACTGGGACAACGTCGACGTCCACCCGGTCATGGGCCAGGTGGAGCGCGGGTACGCGGGCGGGTCGCTGTTCTACGCCGACGGCGGCGTGCGCGCCGACCTGGGGCGGGTCGCGGCCTACGCGCGGCTGCTCGGCTCGATCGGGATCAACCGGGTGTGCCTCAACAACGTCAACGTGCACCGCACCGAGGCGCGGCTGCTCACCGACCTGCTGCCCGACGTCGCCCGCCTGGCCGACGTGTTCCGCCCATACGGCGTCCGGGCGCACCTGTCGGTGAGCTTCGCCGCGCCCATCACCGTGGGCGGCCTGGCGACGGCGGACCCGCTCGACCCCGAGGTGCGCGAGTGGTGGGCGCGGACCACGGCCGCCGTCCACGCGGCGATCCCCGACTTCGGCGGCTACGTCGTCAAGGCCGACTCCGAGGGCCAGCCGGGACCGTTCGCCTACGGCCGTGACCACGCCGACGGCGCGAACCTCCTGGCACGGGCGCTGAAACCCTTCGGCGGCACGGTGTTCTGGCGGGCGTTCGTCTACAACCACCGGCAGGACTGGCGGGACCGCTCGACCGACCGGGCGCGGGCGGCGCACGACCACTTCTCCCCCTTGGACCGGCGGTTCGACGACAACGTCGTGCTCCAGGTGAAGCACGGGCCGCTGGACTTCCAGACCCGTGAGCCGCTGTCCCCGGTGATCGCCGCCATGCCGTCCACCCGGCTGGCCGTGGAGGTGCAGGTCACGCAGGAGTACACCGGGCAGCAGAAGCACGTGTGCCACCTCGTCCCGCACTGGCGGGAGGTCCTGTCGTTCCGCCCCTGGGGCGAGGAGGGCGGCACGGTCGCGGACACGGCGGCGGGGGTCGTGGCGGTGGCCAACGTCGGCGACTCCCCCGTCTGGACCGGGCACCCGTTGGCGCAGGCCAACCTCTTCGGGTTCGGCAGGCTGGCGTGGGACGACCGGCTGTCGGCCGAGGACGTGCTCGACGAGTGGATCGGGCTGACGTTCGAGGACCGGACCGTCCGGGACGCGCTGCACCAGGTCATGGGCGACTCCTGGCGCACCTACGAGCGCTACACCGCCCCCCTGGGCGTCGGGTTCATGGTGCGGCCCGGCGACCACTACGGGCCGGACGTCGACGGGTACGAGTACTCCCCTTGGGGCACCTACCACTTCGCCGATCGCGACGGGGTCGGCGTGGACCGGACGCGGGCGACCGGGACCGGGTTCACCGGGCAGTTCCCGCGGCCGTGGAGCGACGTCTACGAGTCGCCGGACACCTGCCCGGACGAACTCCTGCTGTTCTTCCACCACGTGCCGTACGGCCACGTCCTGCGCTCGGGGTCGACCGTGGTGCAGCACGTCTACGACACCCACTTCGCCGGGCGCGACGAGGTCCACCGCATGGCGCTCATCTGGGCCACCCTCCGGGGCAGGATCCCCGCCGACACCTTCGAGCGGGTCACGGAGTTGCTCCGCGAGCAACTCCGCTGCGCCACCGAGTGGCGGGACCAGGTGAACACCTACTTCTGGCGCAAGTCCGGCGTCCCGGACGCGCGGGGCAGGACCCTCTACTGACAGCGCAGCAGGACGACGGCCGTCGGGACGAGCACCAGGTCGTCCCCGGCGGCCAGGTCGCCGCCGCCCAGCAGGTCCACGCCCGCCGCCGGGCACGGCACGGTGACGGTCGTGGCGCCGTGGTTCAGCACGAACAGCAGCCGCTCCCCCTCCGGCGTCACGCGTTCGGCCACCTCGACGTCGGGCACGTCCGCCAGCGGCCCGGCCAGGCCGTGGTGGTCCAGCACCGACCGCACCACGGCCGCCACCCCCGCGTCGTCCAGCAGGGTGCCGACGTACCAGGCGTTCCCCCGCCGGGTGATCGCGGGCGTTCCGGCGTAGAAGTCCGCACCGTAGGTCCCGAGCACGTCCGTTCCCCCTTCCGCGACGATCAGCTCGAACACGTGCCGGGCGGCGTACGAGCGCCCGCCGAACGCCACCGGGTTCACGACGTCGGCCCCCTGGGCGTCGGTCTCCTCCACCCGCAGCCCAAGCAGGTCGGCGAACGGCCCGTCGGTGAGGAAGGCGTTGTCGTCCTCGTCCACCCGGCCGGACAGCACCGTGGTCAGGAACGACCCGCCGCGTGCCAGCACCGCCGCGATCCGGTCGGGCAGATCGCCCTTCACCAGGTGCAGCAGCGGAGCCACCACCACGTCGTAGCCGGAGAGGTCGGCCGTCACGGGCACCACGTCGAGCGCCGCGTTCGCCTGCCACAGGGCCCGGTGGTACGCGGTGAGCACGTCCGGGTACCGGACCGCGCGGTTGGGGCCGTCGGACAGCTCGACGGCCCACCAGCTGTCCCAGTCCACCAGCAGCGCCACCCGAGCGGGCGTCCGCGCGCCCAGCGTCACGTCGCCGAGCCGCGCGAACTCGGCGCCGACCGCGGCCACCTCGCGGAACACGCGGGTGTCGGTGCGGCCGGAGTGGTCCAGCACCGCCCCGTGGTACTTCTCGCACGCGCCCCGCGAACTCCGCATCTGGAAGTACAGGACGGCGTCCGCGCCGTGCGCGACCGACTGCCACGACCACAGGCGCAGCACGCCCGGCCGTTTCACCGGGTTGACGTCCCGGCTCGCGGTGGTCGACGGCGTCTGCTCCATGACCCAGAACGGTGCGCCGTCCTTCAGGCCGCGCACCAGTCCGTGGGCCAACGCCATCCGCGCCGGTGACGCGTGGTCCGGCGGGTAGTTGTCCCACGACGCGAAGTCCAGGTGCGGGGCCCACCGGTGGTAGTCGACCGGCTGGTAGAGCCCCATGAGGTTCGTCGTGACCGGCGTGTCCGGCACGTGTGCGCGGAGCGCGGCCTTCTCGGCGAGGAACCCGGCCAGCAGGGCATCGGACTGGAACCGCCGGTAGTCCAGGGTGATCCCCTGGAACGCCGTGTGGTCGGGGCCGCGCCAGTGCTCCGACAGCGCGTTGGGCGGCGGGATCTGCTCCCAGTCGGTGAAGGTGTGCGACCAGAACGCGGTGTTCCACGCGTGGTTCAGCCGGTCCAGGTCACCGTGCCGCCGCCGGAGCCAGTCCCGGAAACCCCTGCCGCACAACGGGCACCAGCACGAGCCGCCGAACTCGTTGCCGACGTGCCAGGCCACGACCGCCGGGACGTCCCCGTAGCGCTCGGCCAGCCGGTCGGCCAGCGCCACGGCCAGCCTGCGGAAGTCCGGCGAGGACGGACAGGCGTTGTGCCGTTGCCCGTAGACGTGCCTGCGTCCCTCGAAGTCCACCCGGCACGCGTCCGGGTAGGCGTGCGCGAGCCACGGCGGCATCGCGCCGCTGGGCGTGGCCAGCACGATCCGCTTGCCCTCGGCGCAAGCCCGCTCGACGATCGCGTCCAGCACGGTGAAGTCGTAGCGGTCCTCCGCCGGTTGCAGGTGGGCCCAGGCGAACACGCCGACGGTGAGGGTGTCGATGCCCGCCAGGGCGAACGCCTCGTAGTCGCGGTCCCAGACCTCCCTTGGCCACTGCTCGGGGTTGTAGTCGCCGCCATAACCGATCTTGCTCACGCCGTGAACCTCTCGGCGGCGTCGCGCAGCACCGGTTCGGTGGTGCGCAGCAGGAGGAGCGCGGCGGGCGACGCGAGCAGGACCAGTACCCAGTCCGAGGTCAGCACGACGATCCCGGCCGCGGCGACGAGCAGCGACAGCACGCCGAACGTGACGGCCGGGCGGGCGCCGAGGTAGAACGCCGCCAGCCGCACGAGGTCGCGCGTCCGCAGGGACAGCGTCGACGACAGCACGAGCGCCAGCGCCGCCCACAGCAGGACGGCCGCCCCGACCAGCAGCAGCACCACGCCGTAGCCCGCGGGAACACCGGCCAGGTCCAGGTTCGCCAGGGTGAAGCCGATCAGCGTCAGCACGGCCAGCGTCGGCACCCACCAGTGCAGCACGTCCCGCCAGTTGAGCCGGTAGCCGCGCCGGAAGTGCTCGGCCGGGGACAGGTCCCGCTCGGTGAGGAACACCCGCCAGGCGAACACCGCCGCCGACAGCGCGGGCGCCACCGGCACGAAGCACAGGCCGATCAACGGGGCGTTCCCCCGTCCCCCGGCCAGGAACACCACCGCGGCCAGCGCCGGGGCCGTCGTGAGCAGCACCAGCGCCTCGACGACGAGGAACCAGTACACGACGGTGGCCGTGCGCGAGAGGATTCCCTCGCCTGCCGTGGGCGTCACCGCTCGTGCTCCGCGACCAGCCGGTCGTCGGACACCCCGAGCAGCCGCCGGTCGTCCAGGCCCGCGTGCTCGGTCGGGGTCACCGGCAGCACCTCGACGAACGTGACCTCGTGCCGCGCCAGCGCGAGGTCCAGCACCACCCGCCCGCCCTCCACCGCGAGCGACCGGTGCTCCACGGCCGGGCGGGCGCAGTCGCGGAGCAGGTCGAACGTCCGCGCGTCCGGCGACGGCGGCCGGCCCAGCTCCCGCCACGCCGCGAAGGCGTTGCCGTCGTGCTCGTTCACCCGCTCCCGGCGGACGAACGCGCGCGGGCCGGTGACCGGGACCGTGAGCCGGACGCGGTGCCGCTCGGCCGCGGCGGGGGCCGTGGTCCCACCGACCGGCTGCCAGGCCAGCACCGTGACCCGGCCGTTGTCGTCGGCGCAGACCAGGTGGTCCTCGCCGCGCTCGAGGACCCACGTGCCCATGCGGGCCAGGAACGCGTAGAGGTGGTAGGTCGGCTTCGGCACCTGCCGGTGGGCCAGCAGGCCGAACCCGCCGTGGAACACCGAGGTGGGGATGTCCACCTCCTCGAAGACGTCGCAGAACGTCCAGTAGGAGTAGGAGTCCACGAGGTCGAGGCCGCCGAGCAGGACGGGGGCCAGGTAGGCGGCGTGGTACGCCGTGTCGTGGATCGGGTTGTCCGGGCGGTAGGAGCTGTTGAACTCGGTGATGTGCACCGGGAGCCCGGCCAGCGCGGTCCCAGCCAGGTGCAGGCGCGGGGCGGTGAACTGCTCCAGCAGCCCGCTCGGGTCGGTCAGCTCCTGGTAGGTGCCGAACGGGATCTCCTGGGCCGGACCGGACGAGTAGGCGTGCCTGCTGACGAAGTCGATCGGCACGGCGCGGGCGGTGACGAAGTCGGCGAACGGGGCCCACCAGTCGTCCGAGCCGGGCGACAGCGCAGGGCCGCCCACCTGGAGGCCCGCGTCGACGTCCTTGGCGGTCCGGGCGGTGACCTCGTAGAGCCGGAAGTACGCCTCCTGGTCGGCGTCCTTCCAGAAGCCGGGCAGGTTGGGCTCGTTCCACACCTCGATCGGCCACGTGCGCACCTCGGCGAGGCCGTAGCGGTCCACGAGGTGCCGCAGCACCGCGCGCACCAGCGCCGCCCACTCGTCCCAGTCGCGGGGCGGGGTGGTGTTGCCCTTCCACCAGAACACCGTGTCCGGCCCGGACGCGAGCGCCGACGGCATGAACCCCAGCTCGACGAACGGCCGCAGCCCCAGGTCGAGGTAGCTGTCGAACACCTGGTCCAGGTACGTGAACGAGTAGCGCGTCGAGTTGTCCACAGTGGACATCCGGAGCACGCCCATGTCGTCGGACAGCAGGCCGTGGCCGCGGATGTGGCGGAACCCGATGTCCCGCTGCACCAGGGCCAGCGACTCGCGGTAGTCCGAGCGCAGGGCGAGGTTGAGCCTGCCGGTGCCGACGCAGTGGCGCCAGGACTCGGACAGGCGGCCGATCGGCTCGATGGGGTTCACGGGCGGCACTCCCCTCGGTTCGGTGGAGGCGGGGCGGTGGGGGGGGGCGGGCGGG
>NZ_JBHYHC010000139.1:0-23668 GCF_042738955.1 Umezawaea sp. NPDC059074 | reverse complement strand
ACTACCCCGCCCCACCCGCCCCCCCTACTAAACTCCGCGGTGGGCGGGCCCACCCGGGGGGGGGGGGGGCCCCGGTCGGGGCCCCCCGCCTCGGGTGGTAGGCCGTTCGGGTGCGTCAGCCGGTCGCGGCGAGCGCCTCCTCGAGCGTGGCGTGCAGGGGCAGGATGCGGTCCATGGCGGTCGCCTCCAGCGACCGGCGGACGCTGCGGCTCGCCACGACGTGGACCGCTCGGTCCCCGAGCTGCTTGCCGTGCTCGCGCGCGTGGGCGAGGGCGGCGATGCCCGAGGAGGCGAAGAAGGTCACCTCGGACAGGTCCAGCACGAGCGTTCTGGCCCCGGAGTCGAAGGCTTCGACGAACCGGTGGCGCAGCGAGTCGCTGTTGGTCATGTCGATCTCGCCGGACACCGCGATGACGATCGGGTCCCGGCGGTCGTCGTCGTAGGACGTCGTGGAGCTTTCGGGCAGGGTCATGTGCCCATTCTGCCGTGCCCGAGGGGCTCCGGCATACCAGGAAGAATCATGGCGCGAGGAGGTTTGAGGGCGTTGACCAGCGGGAACCCCGTGCGGTCCGGCTAGTGCGCGGCCACGGCGCGCAGCGCGTCCTCGACCGACTCGTGCAGGGTGAAGAGCCGGTCCAGCTCCGCCGAGCTGATCGAGCGGCGCACCGCGCGCGAGGACACCACGAGGTGCATCGGGGTCCCGTTGGCGATGCCGGTCTGGTGGTGCGCCACCAGCACGGACAGGCCGATCGAGGCGAGGAACCCGACACCGCCGAAGTCCACGACGACGGCGCGGTGCCCGGTCTCGGCGGCGTCCGCGAACGCGGCGGCCAGGCCCTCGCTCAGCGACGGCGCGGTGTTCATGTCGATCTCGCCTGCCACGCGGACCACGAGCGCTCCGTCGACGTGGTCGGTCCCGACCTCGAGGGGCGTGGCGGCGTCGTGTCCCGAGCCGGATTCCGCGTCCGGCGTCGTGCTGCGTGACATCGGGTCCTCGTCTTCTGGAGCTGGTGAACATGTGACGCGACCATGCTGCGGCACGACGTGTGAGGTCGACATTACGTGCGGCCGTGGCACGCGCTGCCATCCGTTCTCTACAGTTTGACGTGTGATGGTCCATCCGGCCGGGTAGCCGTCACCATCAGCACCCGCCGTCCTCGAACCGACCGCGGTCGCACCAGCCGAGGAGCCAGGTGAGCGCGCAGACGACACGTCCACACGAGTTCCGACTCGACGACCACGAGACACCGCCGTTGTCCCAGGTCCGGGCCTGGATCCGCACGGTGCTCGCCGACCTGGACCCCGATCTGGTCGCCGACACCGAGTTGATCGCCACCGAGTTGGCGGCCAACGCCTACGAGCACGCGCAGGCGCCGCGCGCCATCCGGCTCGCCCACCAGGACGAGCAGGGGGTGATCCGGCTGGAGGTCGACGACGCCAACCCGGAGCTGCTGCCGCGGCCTGGCACGTCCACCCTGGGGGAGTTCCGCGGTCGCGGGCTGGTGCTCATCAAGTCGATGGGCGCGGCCTGGGGCGTCGAGCGGCACCCCGACCGCAAGACCGTGTGGGCGGAGATCCCGGAACCGCCCGTCTGATCAGGTCCGGCGGAACGCCAGCAGCGCGATGTCGTCGCGCTTCTCCCCGCCGAACTCGGCCAGCAGGCGGTCGCACAGCGCGGAGGGCTCGTCGGTGCTCGAGACCGCCGCCCGGAGCGACTCCATGCCCTGGTCCAGATCGCTGTCGTACCGCTCCACCAGCCCGTCGGTCGTCAGCACGACGAGCGTCCCGGTCGGCAACGGGAACCGCGTCGCGGCCGGGTGGTCCAGGCCCAGCCCCAGCAGCGGCCCGGCCACGTCGAGGAACCGCGTGCCGTCCCCGTCGGCCACCAGCGGCGGCACGTGGCCCGCGTTGGCCACGTCGACGACCCCCTCGGCCTGGTCGACGAGCAGCAGGCACAGCGTCGTGAGCCCGCCGCGCCGGTGGTAGCGCTGGAGCATCCGGTCCAGCTTGGTGAGGATCGTCGGCAGGTCGTCGGTGTCCAGCGCGTAGGCGCGCAGCGCGTGCCGGACCTCGCCCATGACCGTGGCGGCCTCGATCGAGTGGCCGCAGACGTCGCCGATGGCGATCAGCACCCGCCCGTCGAGCGCGAGCACCTCGTAGAAGTCGCCGCCGATCTCGGCGTTCGCCGACGCCGGGACGTAGCGCGCGACCATCGGCAGGCCGGGCTGCTCGGGCAGGTCGCGGGGGAGCAGGCTGCGCTGGAGGGTCAGCGCGAGCAGGTGCTCCTCGGTGAGCGCGCGCAGGCCGTCGGCCGCGACCGCCGTCGCCTGCCCCAGCTGCACGAGCAGGTTGCGGTCCTCGTCGGACGTCACGGCGTCCGCGTCGATCGCCACGCACACCGGCGGCCGTCCGGCCTTGGTGCGCGCCACGACGACCGCGGCGGGCACGCCGGGGTGCCACGGCGGGTCGTCCACCCGCGTCACGGCGACGCCCTCGTCCCGCCCCAGCGTCGCGGTGACGACCGCCTCGACCACGTCCACCCGCTCGGTCCGCAGGTCGACGTCACCGGCCTCCCCGGTGGCGCCGATCCGGACCTCCTGCGCCGACGACACCAGCGCGACCACGGCGGCGCTGTCCAGGACGTCGGCCGCGCCGAGCGCCGCCGCCGAGGTGAGGGCGTCGACCGTCGCCGCGGAGTTGATCGCGAGGGTGGCCCTGGTCAGCCGGGTGAGCCGGTCGGCGAGGTCCTCCGCCAGCATCCGCGCCCGGTAGTAGCGCAGCGCGGCCTCGACCGTCGCCAGCAGCTCGCCGGGGTCGACGGGCTCGGTCAGGTAGGCGTCCGCGCCGCGGGTCAGCCCGACGGTCTTGTCCTCGGGCTCGACGTAGGTGGCCGACACGTGGATCACCGGCATCACCGCGGTCTCGGGGTCGGCCTTGATGATCTCGCACACCTCGAAGCCGCTCATGTCCGGCAGGTGCACGTCCAGCATCACCAGGTCGAACTCCCGCTCGCCGAGCACGGTCAGCGCCTCGCCGCCGGTGATGGCCTCGGTCACGTCGTGCCCGCTGCGGCGCAGCCAGCTCGCGGTGATGTACCGGCTGGCCTCCAGGTCGTCGACGACCAGGATCCGGGCGGGCCCGGACTGGGGCACCCGTCGTCGTCGCGTGGTCGACTGGCTCATCGGGGTACCGTCCTCCGCACCGACACGTGGGCTTCCTTGATCGCCTGTCGCACCGACTCCGGTGAGATGAGCGACCGGCGCAGCAGCGCCGCGCCCAGGGTGGACGCCGTCAGTTCCATACCCCCTGGATCGTCGGCGCACACCACGACCACGGGGATCCTCGCCAGCGCCGGGTCACGGCGCAGCACCGACAGCACCTCACCGCCGTTGACCAACGGGGCGTCGGCGTCGATGAAGATCAGGTCCGGCCGGTGGCCGGTGACCACGCCCAGCGCGGCCCTGCCGTCCTCCGCCTCGACGACGTCGTCGGCGAGGGTGAGGACCTCGGCCTTCAGCCGGGCGCGGCGCTCGTCGTCGCCGTCGACCAGCAGGGTGGTCCCGACCGCCGTGAGCGGGAGGTCGTCCACGGCCCCCAGCGGCAGCCTCAGCACCACGGTGGTGCCCTCGCCCGGCGTGCTGGTCAGCGTCAGGTCGCCGCCGAGGATGCCGCTGAGCCTGCGGGCGTAGGGCAGGCCGAGCCCGGTGCCCGCCGCGCCCGCCTGGAGGCGGTTGGGCACCTGGTGGAACTCCTCGAACACCCGGTGGTGCTGCTCGGGCGGGATGCCGATGCCGGTGTCGGCCACGACGAAGCGGACGTGCTCGTCGTCCTCGACCACCGACAGCCGCACCTCGCCGCGCTCGGTGAACTTGAGCCCGTTGGACAGCAGGTTGCGCAGGATCCGCACGAGCATCGTGCCGTCGGTGACCAGCGGGGCCAGCGGCGGCAGGTCGTCGACGACGAACTCGACCTCGCCCGACCGGATCAGCGGGCGCAGCGCGCCGCGCAGCTGCACGAACATGTAGGCCAGGTCGACCGGCGCGGGCTTCGGCCGCATGCTGCCGGACTCGGCCTTCGCGGTGTCCAGCAGCTCGTTGACCAGCGCGAGCAGCGTGGTGCCCGAGTCGTTGATCAGGTCGACCTGCCTGCGCTGCTCCTCGGTCAGCGGGTCGGCCCCCGGCACGGCGAGCAGCCTGGTCAGGCCGACGACGGAGTTGACCGGCGTGCGCAGCTCGTGGCTGATGTTGGACCAGAACCGGGTGCGGGCCTCGGCCGCCTCGCGCAGCTGGGTGGTCTTCTCGTCCAGCTCCGCGTACAGCGCGACGACGCCCTTGTTGGTCTGCTCCAGCTCGTCGGACAGCTCCTTGTACAGCGCGAGGACGCCCTGGTTGGTCTCCTCCAGCTCGTCGTTGGCCCGCACCAGCTCCTGGCGCTTGCGCTCCAGGTCCTCCAGCGTCTCCAGCAGCTCCTGGTTCTGCGCGCGCAGCTCGTCGAGCGCGTTGCCCTCGGTCGAGCCGCCCAGGTCGCGGCGGAGGCCGTCGAGCGTCTCCCGCGACGGCGGCAGCACCGCCGCGGGCAGGTTCCGGACGAGCGCGACGGTGCCTCCGTCGGCCCGCTCGACCACGTCCACGGCGTGCAGCAGCATCCGCGCGGTGTGCCAGCCGGGGCCGTCCGCGGTCACCGACCCCGCCCAGCCGAGGTCCACCACGAGCGCCGGGACGCGGCCCAGCCGCAGGGTGAACACGGCGGTGGAGGCCGCGGACTGCCGCACCAGCTCGCGACCCACGTCGCTGAGCGCCGTGGCCACCCGGATCTGGTCCTGGCCGTCCAGCCCGACGGCCGCGGCGACCTGCCTGCCCTTGCCGCGCAACCGGAACACGTCCGACTCGCCCCGGACGGTCATCCGGGTCAGCTCGGCGCGCTCGTCGTCGGACACGGTCAGGAGGCCTTCCCGACGAGCACGCAGGCGTCGTCCTTGCGCACCCCGGCGTCGCGCAGCAGGGCGCCCGCGACGACCAGCGGGGTCGAGGTCAGGATCGTGTCGCCGCGCTCGACCGCCCAGCGCTCGGTCAGGCCGTCGGAGTGCATCACCACGGTCGCGTCGTCGGGCAGCGGGTAGTCGAAGGCGCGGATCGTGCGCGCCTGGTACCCGGCCACGCCGGGGACGGAGATCATGCCGCGCTTCTGGCCGTCGCCGAGCACCGCGCCCGCGATGTTGCCGAGGCCGGCGTACCGCACGGTGCGGGCGACCAGGTCGACGTCCGCCACCGCCACCGCGCCGCCGCGGGTGCCGCGCAGCTCCCGGTGGATTCGGGCGACGACGTCCTCGGGCGCGGTCGGGTCCAGCTCGCAGAACAGCCGGACCGCGGCCTGCGACGCGGTCGCCGCCAGCGGTCCGTGGCCGGAGCCGTCGCACATCATCATCGTCAGCCGACCGGGGGCGCGGCGGACGGCGTAGGCGTCGCCGCAGACCTCCTCGCCGCCGATCGCGCGGGTGATGCCCGCGGCCACGTCCTCCGGCAGGTCGGCGACCGGGCCGCGGCGCGCGTGGAAGCGCGCGGCCAGCACGGTGCCGTGACCGGGGCGGGACGCCATGTCGCAGGAGTCGGAGAGGCGGACGACGGCACCCAGCCCGACGCCGAGGGTGCCCGTGGTCGACTGGCCGTCCTCGAACGCCAGACTGACGTCGGTGATGCCGGGACCGCCGTCGACGGCCAGCACCTCCACCGCGGCGTGCGTCCCGCCGCGCACCGACCGCACCAGCACCACCCCCTCACGGGCGTGCTTGTGCAGGTTCGTGGCGATCTCGGTGACGGCGACGCCGATCTCGGCGACCCGCGTGGCGGGGAACGCCAGCTTCTCGGCCAGCGTCGTGGCCGCCCGGCGGACGCGGCCCGCCTCGGCGGCCTCCTCCACCCGGATCCAGACGACGTCCTCGGCCATCGGCAGGCACGTCGACCCGGTCACCGCTTCCACTTGACCACCGTCACGACCGTGCCCCGGCCGACCTCGGTGTCCAGGTCGAACTCGTCCACCAGCCTGCGGGCGCCGGACAGGCCGAGCCCCATGCCCTTGCCGCTGCTCCAGCCGTCGGCCAGCGCGAGGGCGAGGTCCGGGATGCCCGGACCCTCGTCGTGGAACGACGCGCGGACGCCGGTCTTCCCGTTCGCGGCGACCTTCTCGATCCGCGCGAACCCGCCGCCGCCGTAGACCAGCGTGTTGCGGGCCAGTTCGCTGGTCGCCGTCACCAGCTTGGTCTGGTCCACCAGACCGAGCCGGACCTCCTGCGCGTAGGCGCGCACCAGTTGACGCACCCGGACGACGTCGTCGTCCCCGGTGATGGGCAGTTCCTCCGGTCCGTCGGGCCGGGCCGTCACCACACCTCCCGGCTGGTGCCGTCGAGGCGTCCGCTCTCCCGGCCGAGCGTCGACAGGATCCTCATGCCGCGTTCCAGGTCCAGCGCCGTGCGCACCCCGCCGAGGGTCAACCCGAGTTCGACCAGGGTGATCGCGACGGCCGGGCGCATGCCGACCACGACGGTGTCCGCGTCGAACAGCTTCGAGATCGAGGCGATGGTGGCGAACATCCGGCCGATGAAGGAGTCGACGATCTCGACCGCGGAGATGTCGATGATCACGCCGTAGGCGCCGGTGGCGCTGATCCTCTCGGCCAGGTCCTCCTGGAGCGCGAGCACGCTCTGGTCCTGGAGGTCGATCTGGATGGAGACGAGCAGCACCCCGCCGATCTTGAGGATCGGCACGCGTTCCATCAGAGGGTCCCCCGCTCGCCCTTGCGCGTGACCTCGACGCCTTCGCGGCGCAGCGCGTGCCGCAGCGCGTCGGCCAGCGTGGCCTTGGTGGCGATGTCGCCGAACTCGATGCCGAGCGCCACGATGGTCTGGGCGATCTGGGGGCGGATGCCGGAGATGGTGCACTCCGCGCCCATCAGCCGGGCGGCCACGACGGTCTTGAGCAGGTGCTGCGCGACCTGCGTGTCGACGGCGAGCACACCGGTGATGTCGATGATCGCGTGCTCGGACCCGGTCTCCACCAGCGCTTCGAGCAGCTTCTCCATCACGACCTGCGTGCGGGCGGAGTCCAGGGTGCCGACCAGCGGCACGGCCAGGACGCCCTCCCAGAGCTTGACGACCGGGGTGGTCAGCTCCAGCAGTTGCTCGGACTGCTCCTTGATGATCTCCTCGCGGGCGCGCGAGTAGGACTCGAACGTCCACAGCCCCAGCGCGTCGATCAGGTTCGAGAACGCCAGCACCTGCCGGAACAGCTCGGCGTCGTTCTGCTGGTCGACCAGCTCGAACACCACCGGCTTGAGCGCGAACACGCTCGACGCGGTCTCCGCCGGGCTGAAGTTCTGCCGGGCGCGCGAGCGCGACAGCTCCTCCAGGAACGACCTGATCTCGCCGAAGGAGTGTCCCGACAGGTCGCGGCCGTCCGAGGACGCCACCGGGAGGAGGGACGCGAACAGCTCCCGGAAGTCGCGCTCCAGCTCCGCACCGGTGGCCCGACCGCGCAACGTCGTGCCCGCGGACTCGGCCCACCTGCTGATCACCACGTCGGTGTTCGCCCGCAACAACTCCGTCAAGCGGTGACCCTGTCCTGCTTCGCCCGTCACGCGTTCCTCCTAGTAGCCCCTGCTTGGGACAGACACTAGTGCTGTCCGTGGCGGGGTGTCGCCCGGTGGCGACCGGAGCGCGTCAGCAGGCGGGCGCGAGGGTGTCGGCCGAGCTCCACTCGCCCAGCCGCCTGCCCAGTTCGGTGTAGACGGACGGGTCGAAGCCCATGCCGGTGTGGGTGCTGCGGACCTCCACGTGCTCGGCGTGCGGGTCGAGGCTGCACCGCCACGGCACGATGCCGTCGTTCTTGGAGTAGACCGACACCGCGGGGACCTCCAGCGGGGCCGACAGGGCGGCGAAGTTCTCGCGGAAGCAGTCGCCCGCGAAGCAGTCGGCGTCCATCAGGCCGGGCACGCCCAGCGCCGACAGGCGGCCGAGGAACCGGGCGACGGCGAGGACGTCGTGCTGCGCCTTCAACGGTTCCACGAGCGGGCTGCCGAGCGTGATGAGCCCGCGCACGAGGTCCGGCCTGCGGACGGCGGCCAGGCGGGCCAGCATCCCGCCGCGGCTCTGGCCGATCAGCACCACGGGGCCGCCGGTGGCCTCGACGTGCTCCTCCAGCTTGCGCTCGATCCGGTCGACCAGGTCCGTGGTGCACCCGACGGTGAACCCGACGTGCGCGCCGGTCGGGACGAACCCCCTGACCCGCAGCCACGTGCTGGTCAACGCCAGCGAGTGGTCGTGGGCCCCGAAGCCGGGCACGAGCAGGACGCCCGTGCCGCCGCCCTGGTACGGGTCGACCGCGGTCCACACGCGGTGCCGCAGCAGACGGGGGATGCCGAGCATCGCGGCGAACACGTGCTCGCGGGCCGCGACCCGCACGGTGTCGACCGCCCGCTCGCTGATCAGCTGGGGAAAGCGCATCGGCCGCTCCGTTCGTCGTGCAGGTCGTGGGGGATTACCCCGCGCGTCGAATTCCGACACCTCGCCGTCTCGACGGACGTTGAAAGTTTCAGCATCTTCAGGAAAGTTTCGAACTCGCCTTCGAGGTCAATCCGGCATTTGGCCTGATCAGATTGGCCAAATGAGACTCGAAACCACCCGAAACTACGCGTCTGAAAGGGTTGTTCAGGAAGTACGGTGTAGCCGCCCCTGGCCGCCATCCTTCAAGGAGGAAGGATGAACCTCAGCACCTCTCGACCCGGTGGACCCCCTGCGCCACCGGCCCCTGCTCGCCGCGCCGGTGTCGTGGCGAAGATCCTGGGAGTGCTCGTGGCCGCACTGGTCACGGTCCTGTCCCTGCTGGTCGCGCCGCGCGCCTCGGCCGCGACGCTGACCGAGGTCACCGGGTTCGGCACGAACCCGACCAACCTGCGCATGCACCTCTACGTGCCGGACCGCCTCGCGGCGAAACCCGGCGTGCTGCTCGCGGTGCACTACTGCACCGGGACGGGGCCCGCGTTCTACTCGGGCTCCGAGTTCGCCCGGCTGGCCGACCAGTACGGGTTCATCGTGATCTACCCGTCCGCGACCCGGAGCGGGCAGTGCTTCGACGTGTCGTCGCCGCAGGCCCTCAAGCGCGACGGCGGCAGCGACCCCGTCGGGCTGATGTCGATGGTCCGGTACACCTTGCAGCGCTACAACGGCGACACCGGCAAGGTGTTCGTCACGGGCGTCTCGTCCGGCGCGATGACGACCAACGTCATGCTGGCCAACTACCCGGACGTGTTCCAGGCGGGCGCGGCGTTCGCGGGCGTGCCCGACGGGTGCTTCGCCACCACGGACGGGTCCGGCTGGAACAGCGCGTGCGCCAACGGGACCGTGCTCAAGACGCCGCAGCAGTGGGGTGACATCGCCCGCTCCGCCTACCCCGGCTACACGGGCGCGCGGCCCCGGATGCAGCTGTGGCACGGCACCGCGGACGACACGCTGCGCTACCCGAACTTCGGCGAGGAGATCGACCAGTGGACGAACGTCCACGGCCTGTCCACCACGCCGACGTCCACCGACAGCCCGCAGTCGGGCTGGACGCGCACCCGCTACGGGACCGGCGTCGAGGCGATCTCGTTGCAGGGCGTCGGGCACAACCTGCTCGCGTCCGGCATGGCGTTGCGGGCCATCCAGTTCTTCGGGCTGGACCAGAGCGGCCCGACGACGACCACGACTACCACGACCACGACGACCACCACGACGACCCCGCCGCCCGGTGGCGGTTCGTGCCGGATCGGCTACAGCACCAACGCCTGGAACACCGGCCTGACGGCGACCATCACCATCACGAACACCGGGACCGCGCCGGTCACCGGCTGGACGCTCGCGTTCACCCTGCCGAGCGGGCAGGTGATCACCTCGGGGTGGAGCGCCACCTACTCCCCGACGAGCGGGGCCGTCACCGCGAAGAACGTCTCCTACAACGGGACGATCGCCGCGGGCGCGTCGACCGGCATCGGCTTCCAGGCCAACCACGGCGGCGACACCGCCGCGCCGACCGCCTTCACCCTGAACGGGGCCGCCTGCGCCATCGCGTGACCGTCCCACCCCTGAGCCTGCCGGCCATCCCCACCCGCGACGGAGCGGGTGCTTTCAGAAGGTGCGAACAATGAAACTGACAGAGAGGTCAGTGTCCCGTGCCCTGCTCGTGTCGAGCCTGGTCGTGGCGACGACGGGTGCGGCGCTGGTGCTGGCGACGTCGGCCGCCGCCGCGACCACCCTCGGCGCGTCGGCGGCCCAGACCGGCCGGTACTTCGGGACCGCGGTATCGGCGAACAAGCTCTCGGACTCGACCTACGTGGGCATCTTGAACCGAGAGTTCAATATGGTCACGCCCGAGAACGAGATGAAGATCGACGCGACGGAGCCGAACCAGAACCAGTTCTCCTACGGCAACGCCGACCGGATCGTCAGCCACGCCAAGAGCCAGGGGATGCGCGTGCGCGGGCACACGCTGGCGTGGCACTCGCAGCAGCCGGGCTGGATGCAGAACATGAGCGGGTCGGCGCTGAGGTCGGCGATGCTCAACCACGTCACGCAGGTGGCCACGCACTACAAGGGGCAGTTGTACGCGTGGGACGTGGTGAACGAGGCGTTCGCGGACGGCAGCTCCGGCGGTAGGCGGGACTCGAACCTCCAGCGGACGGGCAACGACTGGATCGAGGCGGCGTTCCGCGCGGCGCGGGCGGCGGACCCGGACACCAAGCTCTGCTACAACGACTACAACACCGACGACTGGTCGCACGCGAAGACCCAGGCGGTGTACTCGATGGTGCGGGACTTCAAGTCGCGCGGCGTGCCGATCGACTGCGTCGGCTTCCAGTCGCACTTCAACAGCCAGAGCCCGGTGCCGTCGAACTACCAGACCACGCTGTCGAGCTTCGCGGCGCTCGGCGTGGACGTGCAGATCACCGAACTGGACATCGAGGGCTCCGGCTCGACGCAGGCCTCGAACTACCAGCGGGTCGTGGCGGCCTGCATGGCGGTGGCGCGCTGCAACGGCATCACCGTGTGGGGCATCCGCGACAGCGACTCGTGGCGCTCCTCGGGCACCCCGCTGCTGTTCGACGGCTCGGGCAACAAGAAGGCCGCGTACACGTCGGCGTTGGCGGCCCTCAACTCCGGCGGCACGACCACGACCACCACGACCACCACGACGACGACCACCACCACGACGACGACGACCACTCCGCCCAACCCCGGTGGCGGGTGCTCGGCGTCGGTGTCGCTGAACCAGTGGAACGAGGGCTTCGTCGCCACGGTCAAGGTCACGGCCGGGTCGTCGGCGATCAGCGGTTGGTCCGTGGGCATCGCCCTGCCCTCCGGCGCCACGGTCACCAACGCGTGGAACGCCCAGCGCAGCGGCAACACGGGCTCGACCACGTGGACGAACGTGTCCTTCAACGGCCAGGTCCCGGCGGGCCAGTCGATCGAGTTCGGCTTCCAGGCCACCGGATCCGGGTCGGGCATCACCCCGACCTGCTCGGCGTCCTGAGTGGACGGTGGCCCGGCGTCTTCCGCGCCGGGCCACCGGTTCGGGCCGTCAGCGCAGCTGCGCGGCGATGGCCGCCCGGTCGATGAGCGACGACACCTCCGCGATGCGGCCGTCCTCGAAGCGGTAGAAGACGTGCTCCGCGAACGTGAGCCGCGCGCCGTTCGGGGTGAAGCCGAGGAACTCGGCCTCCGGCGTGCACTCGAAGACGATGCGGCACGCCACCCGGTCGCCGTGGGCGACGACGAGGCGGGCGTCGAAGAAGAGGTCGGGGATCGCGGCGACGTCGGCGGCGATCATGTCCCGGTACTCGGCGCGGGTCAGCGGCTCGCCGTTGTAGGACAACCGGTCCCGCACGAAGTGCGCGAGGTCGTCGAACCGCCGGTCGTTGAGGGCGGCGAGGTACCCGCGGTAGCGGGACTCCAGGTCTTCGGTCACGGTCAGGCCTTCAGGTAGGCGAGCACCGCGAGCACGCGGCGGTGGCCCGCGTCGGTCGTGGGCAGGCCCAGCTTGGTGAAGATGTTGCCGATGTGCTTGTGGACCGCGCCGTCGCTGATCACCAGCAGGCTGCCGATCGTGGCGTTGGAGTGGCCTTCGGCCATGAGCCCCAGCACTTCCCGTTCCCGCGGGGTCAGCGCTTCGAGGGGGTCGTTCACCCGGCGGCGCACGAGGAGTTGCGCGACCACCTCGGGGTCCATCGCGGTGCCGCCCGCGGCGACTCGGTGCAGCGCGTCGAGGAAGTCGGCGACCTTGCCGACCCGTTCCTTGAGCAGGTAGCCCACGCCGCCGCTGCCGTCGGCGAGCAGGTCCGTCGCGTAGCTCTCCTCGACGTGCGCCGACAGCACGAGCACCGCGAGGCCGGGCCACCGCCGTCGGGCCTCGACGGCGGCGCGCAGGCCCTCGTCGCGGAACGTCGGGGGCATCCGGACGTCCGCCAGCACGACGTCCGGGCGGTCGGCCTCGATGGCGGCCAGCAGGTCATCGGGGTTGTCGACGGCCGAGACGACCTCCAGACCCTCGGCACGCAGCAGGTGGGTGAGTCCCTCGCGCAGGAGGGCGTCGTCCTCGGCGATCACGATGCGCACGGCTCATGGTCCCGCAGGGATGTCGGCCCGCATCACGGTGGGTCCGCCGAGCGGGCTGTCCATCCTGGTCGTGCCGTCGAACGCGGCCACCCGGCGCTGGATGCCGAGCAGGCCGGTGCCGTGCGCGAGGTCGGCCCCGCCGCGGCCGTCGTCGGTCACCTCGACGACGAGCACGTCGTCCTCCTCGCGCAGGCTCACGGTGATCCGCGATGCCCCGCTGTGCTTGACGGCGTTGGTCAGCGCCTCGGCCACGACGAAGTACGCCGTCGCCTCCACGGCCGCGGGCAGCCGGGGGAGCGGGTGCTCCTCCACGGTGCACGGGATGGCGCAGTGCGCCGCCAGCGAGGCGACCGCGCCCGCGAGCCCCCGGTCGACCAGCACCGGCGGGTAGATGCCGCGCACCACCTCGCGCAGTTCGGCGAGCGCGGACGTGGCCGCGTCCTGCGCGGTGCGCACCATCGGCAACGCCGTGGCCGGGTCGCGGCCCAGCGCCCGCTCCACCATGCCCAGGTGCATCACCACGGCCACCAGGCGGTTCTGCGTGCCGTCGTGCAGGTTGCGCTCGATGCGCCGCAGCTCGGTGCCGTGCGCCTCCAGCGCGGCGGCCCGCGTCGCGGTGACCTCGGCGAGGCGTTCGGCGAGGGACCGCTGGGGCGGGGCGAGCCGGTTCGCGCTGACCTTCGCGTACCACCGGGCCAGCGGCGGCACGAGCACCACGCCGAACGCGCCGTAGCCGAACGCCGTGAGCAGGGCCCACCCGGCGCCGCCCCACGACGCCACCGGCACGTCCAGCGTCGTCGCCGCGTCCGGCAGCCACGGCCAGAACGCGGCGATGAAGAGGTTCTGCACCACGCCGGTGGGCGAGGAGATGGCCAGCCCGCCTACCAGCAGGCCGAGTCCGGCCTGCACGGCGAGCCACCGCGCGTCCCGCCAGGCGTGCGGGCTGGACGCCAGCGCGGGCATCCCGGTGCCGGTGTCCGGCGGGGGCGGCGGGATCACCCGGTCCAGGAAACGACCGGTGCGCGCGCGTTCGCTCGCGGCCAGCCGACGAGCCAGGCCCATCAGGCGGGGGAGCAGCGGCACCGTGACGACGAACGCCACGCACAGCACCATTCCCAAGAGGACGGCCAGCGCCGCGAGCGCCACGAGGAACCCGAACGCGAGGAACCGCCACGCCCTCGGCAACTGCCGGTCGATCACGGTGACTGCTCCTCTGCGAACGGGGTCGGGACAATCGTGGCACGCCGGGTCACGTCAGGCTCCGGCGCCGACGGTGTCGACGGGGCGGCCGCGCAGGGCGGCGCGGGTGGCGAGCACGATCGAGCCGAACCCGATCACCGCGGTCACCAGCACGATCACCCCGTACACCAGCGGGTCCACGGCGGGCAGCGGTCGGCCGGTCGTGGCGAGGCTGATCCCGACCAGCGGCACGACGGCCACCGCGGTGCCGATCACGGCGGCCGCGCCGACCACCACGCCCGCCTCCAGCGCCATCATCCGGCGCACGTGCCCGCGGCCGGTGCCGATCAGCCGCAGCATCGCGAACTCCCGCCGCCGCGCGCCGGTCGCCATCACCAGCGTGTTCACCACGGCGATCACCAGGTACAGCAGCAGGAAGCCGTTGCCGATCAGGTTCGTCGACGACTGCTGCCACCGCTGCTCGTGCTGGGCGGCGGCGAACGCCGACCGGTCGACCACGGCCACGCCGGGGTACCGGTCGGCCAGTGCTCCCGCCACGTCCGCGCCCTGGTCGGCGGAGACGAGGACGGCGTCGTCGAACCCGGTCGTGGTGTGCGCGGCGAGCAGGTCGCGCGGGGCCGTGACGTCGCCGAAGCCGAGGCCGTTGGCGTAGACCGCGACGACCTTGAGCGTCTTGTCCACGCCGTCCCCGAGGAACACGTGCACGGACTCGCCGACCGACACCCCCGCGGTCCCGGCCGCCGACGTGCTCAGCGCGACCGTGTCGCCGCGCAGCCCGTCCAGCGAGCCGGACGTGACGGCGAGGTCCAGCGTGGACCCGAGGTGCTCGGGCTCGACGCCCTGCGCGGCGAAGGTCTCGACCTCCGGTTCGTCGATCATCCGGTACTCCAGCAGCACCTGCGACCGGACGACGGGCAGCGCGGACCGCACGCCCGGCACGTGCCGGACCGCGTCCACGACCTCCGGGGCCAGGCCGGTCGCGCCGCCGGAGACCACGAGGTCGGCGGTCACGCCAGTCTCGACCTGGTCGGCCGCGGCGGCTTCCGCGGTGGTGATGGTGAAGACCTGCACGGCCGCCATCGCCAGTGCGAGCGCGAGCGGGACGACGGCCCCGCTGAGGCGGCGGGCGTTCGCCCGGCTGTTGGCCGCGGCCAGGTAGCCGCTGATCCGCCCTCGGTTGAGCACCGGGGCGGCGACGGCCGTGGCCATCCGCATCAGGACCGGGCCCAGCATCGCGGTGCCGACCATCAGCAGCAGCACCGAGCCCGCCGCGCCGCCGAGCGCGGCCGGACCGGGGAGCAGCGCGGGCACGACCGTGCCGGCGAGGACACCGGCGACCAGGAAGACGACGCCGAACGTCCGGCGCGCGCCGCCGAGCGCCTTGGGCTCGACCGCGGCCTCGCCCAGCGCGTCCACGGGGTTGGCCCTGGCCAGACGGCGGGCCGCGAAGTACCCGGCGCCCCAGCCGCCGAGCACGCACAGCAGCAGCGCGCCGAGCGCGGGCAGCGGGCTGTAGACGAGGGCGAGGTCCGAGGGCAGCACGCCCGCGCCGGCGAACGCGTCCCGCAGCAGTCCCGCGACGGCGAAGCCGGGCAGGCTGCCGAGGAGGCCGCCCGCGACGGACACCAGGAGCAGTTCCGCGCCGATCATCCGGTGGACCTGCTTCGGCGTGGCCGCGATGGCCCGCAGCACGGCCAGTTCCCGCCGCCGCTGCTGGATCGACAGGCCCAGCGTGGAGGCGACCACGAACAGCACGACCATCGCGATGGTGCCGATGAGCGAGCCGGACAGCAGGGTGAGGAACCCGCGCGCCTGGCCCACGTCCAGGAACTCCACGTCGCCGATGGCCGTGCCGGTGTAGGTCTCGACCCCGTCCACGGCGGTGGTGATCCGCTTCGCCAGGCCGTCGGCGTCCACGCCCGGCGCGGCGACCACGCCGACCGCCGTGACCCGGTCGGACAGCGCCGCCGCGGCCTCGTCGGTGACGAAGACGGCGGACTGCCGGTGCAGCGCGGGGGCCGAGGCCAGCCCGACCACGCGGTAGTCGGTGGGCACGCCGCCGAGCGCGATCCGGGCGGTGTCCCCGGTGGACAGTCCGAGCCCGGTGTCCACCACGACCTCGCCGGGCCCCTGCGGCTGCCTGCCGTCGGTCAGGGCGAACGGCGCGAGCCTCGCGGACGACCAGCCGTGGGCGTAGACCGGGGCGCTTCCCTTGGCGGACAGCACGTCCACGGCGACGCTGCGCTCGGGCACCGCCAGCTCGACGCCGGGCACCCGGCCGATCCGGTCGGCCGCGTCGGCGGGGAGCGGGACCCGTTCGGCGAACGCCGTGGCGAGGTCCTGGGTGCCGGTGAAGGCCTGCTTGCCGCCGACCACGACGGCAGCGGCCGCGTAGCGCTCGGGGGCGACCCCGGACCGGAGCCCGGACTCCAGCAGGACGCCGCTGGCGGTGATGACGGTCGCGCCGAAGAACAGCGCGACGAACGCGGCGACGAAACCGCCGCGGCGGGCCTTGATCGTGCTCCAGGCGAGGGAGAACACCTCACGCCTCCCCGAGGTGGGTCATGCGGTCCGACACCTGGGCGGCGGTCGGGTGGTGGAGCTGGCCCGCGATCCGGCCGTCGGCGAGGAACACGACCGAGTCCGCGTAGGACGCGGCCACCGGGTCGTGGGTCACCATCAGCACGGTCTGCCCGAGGTCGACCACGAGCCTGCGGAACAGGTCGAGCACCTGACGACCCGTGCGGGTGTCCAGCGCGCCGGTCGGCTCGTCGGCCATCACGACCTCGGGCCGGTTGACCAGCGCGCGGGCGATGGCGACCCGCTGCTGCTGGCCGCCGGACAACTGCGAGGGCCGCCGGTCGGCCCGGTCGAGCATCCCGACCCGGTCCAGCAGCTCGCGCAGCCACGCCCGGTCGAGGTCCCGCCCGGACAGCCGCGGCACGAGCGCCACGTTCTCCTCGACGGTCAGCGCCGACATCAGGTTGTAGGCCTGGAAGACGAACCCGACCCGCTCACGCCGCACGGCCGTGAGCGCGGCCTCCTTCATCCCGGACAGCTCCACGTCGCCGAGCCGGACGCTGCCGGACGTCGGCTGGTCGAGGCCCGCCGCGCAGTGCAGGAACGTGCTCTTGCCCGAGCCGGACGGTCCCATGACCGCGGTGAACGTGCCCCGGTCGAGCCCGATCGACACCTCGCGCAGCGCGGTCACCGCGCTCTCCCCGGAACCGTAGGTCTTCGTGACGGACTCCAGCCGCAGGGCGGCCGTGCCGACCAGCGCGCGGGTCACGCGATGCCCCCTGCGGTCACCGTGACGCGGCCGTCGGTCGGACGGGGGTAGCCGAGCCGACCGCGGGTGAGGGCGAGGACGACCACGGTCAGCGCGCCGAGCCCGAGCGTGGGACCCCACAGCAGGGTGTTGTCGGCGTCCGGGAAGAACTCGGAGAACGCGACGGACTGGAAGTTGTTGATCGAGCAGTGCAGCAGCATGACGAGCGGCAGGCTCTGGCGGCCCTTGTTGTACACCAGGGTGATCAGGAAGCTCATCTCCATCGCCGTGATGGCGAACCGCAGGATCGTCTCCGCGTTCACGTCGGGGCCCGCCCACGGGGTGAGGAACAGCGGCAGGTGCCAGATCGTCCACAGGACGCCGAGGATCAGCGTCGCCACCACGGGCTGGTGCCGCTGCTGGAGGCGGCTCAGCGCGAAGTCGCGCCAGCCCGGCTCCTCGGCGAGGCCGGTGGTGAAGAACTGGAGCACGAGCATCGGCACGTAGACCGCCAGCACCATCAGCGACGGCGTCCGGAACGCCTCCTCGCCGCCGGGAGCGGCCAGCGTGCCCAGCAGGACCGCGACCGGGACGGCGAGCAGCGCGAACGCGTACCAGGCGACCCCGGCCCGGAACTGGAACAACCGCCTGCGCCACCGCCGCAGCCCCTCGCGGCCCTCGGTGACGGCCGTGACGGTGAACGCGGCGGTCAGCGGACCGAGGTACGCGCCGGGCAGGATCGCCGTGAGCTGGTTGCCCAGCAGCAGGTCCGGGTAGCGGAAGTGCAGCACGCCGAACCCGTCGAGCGACAGGATGTACGGCGTCCACGCGACCCAGCTGATGGCGTTGGCGAGGGTGAAGAACGTGATCAGGGGGTAGCGCCGGACCAGCCCGCGGAGGCCACTGGAGGGTTCGCGGAGGGTGTCCGCGGCAGGTGTCGAAGTCATGCTCGAAAGGCTAGGAACGGATCTTGTCCGAGTCAGTGCAGGCAAGGGGCGTCCTCGTGGTGGAGTCCGCTCTACCCCCGGACGGCCCGAGGGAATAGCTCACGCCGCGTTCGCGCTGCACCGGGTGTCCCACCGGGGACCGGAGCAGAAGGGTGCGGGAGATGGTGGAACGAGCTGGATCGCCGGACGGCGCGGCGTTGACGACGGCGTGCGGCAGGCGGGTCGCGGTCGGGCGGATCCAGTTGAGCGGCACCGCGCCGATCGGTCGGGTGACGCTGCGCGTCGGCCCGGACGGCGGCGGGCGCGGTGAGGCCTGGCTCACCCTGACCACCGCCGAGGCCCACGAACTCGCCCGCGCCCTGCTCGTGCAGGGTGACGTCCTCGCTGCCCGCAAACGGGGTCCGGCTGCCTGACCGTCCGGTGTGGACGGCGGCTCAGAGGCGTTCGAACCGGAACGGGGACAGTTCGGCGTCGTGGTCCTCACCGAGCACTTCGGCCGCGACGAGGTCGCCCGCGTGGACGCTGAGGGTCGCGCCGCTGTGCGAGACGGCGAAGTGGAAGCCGGGCAGCGCGAGCACCCGGCCCAGCACCGGGAGGCCGTCGCCGGGGATGGGGCGCTCGCCCACCCGGACGCTCTCCACGGCCGCGTCCCGCAGACCGGGGTAGAGCGCGATGCCCGCGTCGACCACGGCGTCCACGGCCGCCCTGTCGACACCCGCGGACCCGGAGCTCACGGCCCGGTCGATCGCCTCGGAGTGCAGCAGCACCCGTCCGGCCTCGTCGGGGCGCAGGTGGACCCGCGGGGCGTGCAGGACTCGGGACACCGCCACCGCGATCGGTGAGGTGCGGACGAGGACGCCCAGGGTGTTGCGCATCGGCAGGGTCAGCCCGGCGAGGTCGGCGATCTCCCCCGCGCGCGGTCCGGCGCAGTTCACGACGGCGTCCGCGGTGAGCCGCCGTCCGGAGGCGAGCCGGACCGCTCGCACGGAGTCGTCCCGCTCCAGCGCTACGACCGCGTCCCCGCGCACCACGTCGACGCCTCGGGACAGCAGGTGGCCGATCATCCGGGTCGGCTCGATCCAGCCCTCGCGCGGGAAGTAGGCGATCCCGTCCGCGGGCAGGGCGTTCGGGTCGAGGTCGGGTTCGAGGTCGAGCACCTCCGCGCGGTCCAGCCAGCGGGCCTCGTACCCGTAGTCCAGGACGCCGTCGACCTTGCGGCGCAACGCCTCCCGGTCGTCGGACCACTCCAGGTTGCCGTGCTCGTGGTACCAGTCGCCGCCCATCCGGCGGTGCGCCGCCATCCCGGCGACGCACAGGTCGTGGTAGGCGCGCGGCTGCTTCCCGCACGAGTTCGTCCACGAGAAGGTCGCGCCGGACGTGCCGCGCGAAGGCTCTCCGGCGTCCACGACGGTGACCCGCGCGCCTCGGCGCGCGAGCGACGCGGCCACCGCCGCGCCGTAGACCCCTGCTCCCACAACCACAACGTGCTCGACCACGAGGCCCCCCGGAGGTGTCGACTCGAACTTAGGGAGACAGGTCGTGGCCGGTCAACCGCCGAAGTGACGGCAGTGAATTAGGACACCCTTGCCTTAGTTAGCGGTGGCGATGGTCTAGGAACTGTCCATGGTCGACGAACCCTTCAGAGTCCGGGCGCTCACGTCGGACGACGTGGCGCCCCTCCGGCGCGTCCTCGCGGGCGCGTTCCTCACCGATCTGGACGAGACCCGTCCGGAGCGCGTGGAGCACGTCCTGGAATTCGAGCGCACGCACGGCGTCTTCGACGGTGACGACCTCATCGGCGTCGGGGCCGTCCTCAGCCGCGAGATCACGCTGCCCGGCGGGGTCGTGGCCCCCGTCGCCGCGATGACCGCGGCGGGCGTGCGGCCCGGTTACCAGGGGCGGGGCGTGCTGAACCTGGTGGTGTCGAGCATCCTGCGCGGGATCGAGACCGGCGCGGGCGAGGCGCTGGCCGTCCTGTGGGCGTCCGAAGGGGCGATCTACAGCCGGTTCGGCTGCGGGTCGCTCGCTACGGACCTGCTGCACGTGGCGCTGCCGCACGGTGCGAGGTTCCACGAGGGTGTCGATGTCGGCGTCGATCGCGTTCGTGAGGTGACGCGGGCCGAGGCGTTGCCGGTGCTGAAGGAGACCTACGAGCGGGTGCGCCGGACTCGTGTGGGCTGGCTGGGGCGTGATGAGGGAGCGTGGGGGTTCCACCTCGCCGACGAGGACCGGTACCGCGACGGGCGGTCTGCGTTGCGGTACGCGCTGCACCCTTGTGGTTACGTGGTGTACCGGGTCAAGACCGGGTGGGACGCGCGTGGGCCGCAGGACGACCTGCACGTGCACGAACTCGTGGCGGAGACCGATGTCGCGCATGCTGCGCTTTATCGCCACCTGCTCGATTTGGGGCTTGGTGGTGAGGTGAAGAACTACACCGCTCCTGATGATCCGGTCGTCCATCTGCTGGCCAATCCCCGTGTTGCTGTTCGGCAGCGTCATGACGCCCTGTGGTTGCGGTTGTTGCACGTCGATCGGGCGCTGGAACTGCGGCGTTATGGGTCCGATGTGGATGTCGTGGTCGAGGTGGTGGACGCGGTGTGTCCGTGGAACGCGGGTGCTTGGCGGGTCACCGTGGTGAAGGGCGAGGCGACGGTGCGGCGAACGTCTGCGGGCCGGGATGTCACGGCGGACGTTGGTGCGTTGGGGTCGGCGTACCTCGGTGGGACTCGGTTGAGCGTGTTGGCTCGGGCGGGGCGCGTGCGGGAGCACACGGTGGGGGCGGTGGAAGCGCTGTCGGCGGCGTTCCTCGGGGAGCGGGAGCCGCACTGTCCCGAGTTGTTCTGAGGACTGGCCGAGTGCTCCTTGCGGTGGCAGGGTGCGGTCCATGGCAGTTCCACAGGGGATCGCGGGTGTGTTCGACCGGGCCGCCGACACCTACGACGAGGTCGGTGTGCCGTGGTTCCGGCCGATCGCGCTCGGGTTGGCGGAGGAGTTGGCCGTGGCGGCGGGGGAGCGCGTGCTCGACATCGGGTGCGGGCGTGGGGCGCTGTTGGCCCCGCTCGCTGAGGCTGCGGGGTCGACCGGGTATGTGCTCGGTATCGACCTTGCGCCGCGGATGGTTCGGTTGACCGCCGAGGATTTCCGTGATGTGCCGCAGGTCGAGGTCCGGGTGGCCGATGCCGTCGCGCCTGGGTTGCCCGCGTCGTCGTTCGACGTGGTCGGGGCGTCGTTGGTGTTGTTCTTCCTGCCGGATCCGGTGGGGGCCGTGACCGCGTGGGCAGAACTGCTGGTGGCCGGGGGGCGGCTGGGGGTGGCGACGTTCGGGCCGCAGGACGAGCGGTGGCGGGAGGTCGACGCGCTGTTCACGCCGTACCTGCCCGCGCAGCTCTTGGATGCCCGGACGAGTGGGCAGCGGGGGCCGTTCGCTTCGGATGAGGGTGTCGAGGGGTTGTTGCTTGACGGCGGGTTTTTCGATGTGCGGACGGCGCACCGGGACGTTGAAGCGGTGTTCCGCGATGCTGACCACCTGGTGGAGTTCTCGTGGTCGCACGGGCAACGGGTGATGTGGGAGGCGGTTCCGGAGACGGAGCGGGGCGGTGTGCGGGAGCGGATGGTGGAGTTGGCGCGTGGGTACGGGGACGGGGCTGGAGGGTTCTCGTTCACGCAGCGGGTGCGGTACACGGTGGGGCGGCGGGCGTGACGGCTACTTCGGGGTGCACTGGAGGCCGGTCAGCGGTTGGTCCGTGCCGGACATGATGCCGCCCCAGCTCGTGGACGCCCCTGGAGGTAGGGAACCGTTGTAGCTCTGGTTGTTGCCGACCAGGCGGTTGCCGGACTGGGTGACGACCGCGTTCCACGAGGTGGTGACGCGTTGGGAGCCCGTGAACGAGAAGCTGGTGCTCCAGCCGGACAGCGGGGTCGTGCCGGTGTTCCGGACGGTGAACTCCACCTGGTACGCGCCTGGCCACGAGCCGTAGACCGAGGGGGTTATGGAGCACGCCTTGGCCGGGGGTGCTGGGACGGTCGTGGTGGTCGTGGTTGTGGTCGTCGTTGGTGGGGCGGTGGTGGTCGTGGTGGTTGATTCCGTGGTGGTTGTGGTTGTGGTTGTCGTCGTCGGGGTGGTGCTGGGTGGGGTTGACGCTGAAGTCCACGCGGCGGTTTCGGTGGTGTAGTCGGCTTTCGTGTACGCCTCGGTGCACTTCGGCGCGCACTGCGGGGGCAGGGTGAAGCTGTACTCGCGGCCCGCGTTCACGAGTTCGTCGGACACGTCGCGGACGCGGATGCGGTAGGTCTCGCCGAGGGGGACGTCGGAGCCGAGGATGAACGACTGGCCCATGTCGCCGTTCGGTTTCGCCTGCCGCCAGCGGCCGTCGGCGGACAGGTACTCGACGCCGTGGATGCCGTTGGGCAGGTGTGAGACGGCGATGGCGGGCCAGGCGGACTGGGCGTCGCGCAGGAAACCGATCCGCAGGTCGCCGGAGTAGTTGGGCGTCGGGACGTAGGACCACGAGACGTGCCGGTTGTTCCAGTGGTTGGCGTCGATGTCGCCCGCGAGCACGCCGCCCTTCTTGAACCGCTTCAACGACGACGAGGACAGGCCGAGGTGGTCCGGGTCGTCGCGGCACCACGCCGTCGCGTCGGCGCAGCCGTCCGCGACGACCATCGTCAACGTCGCGCCGGTGAAGTCGTCCGCCACCCAGGAACCCTCACGGCAGAACGCCTGACCGCGCGCGCCGTCGTTGACGCCGGTGCAGAAGTTGCCGATGGTGACCTGCACGAACCGCCCGCAGTTGCGACCGTTCTCCCAGCGTCCGATGTGGTTGGACTCGGACGGCGGGATGGGGCGGTTGTGGGCCCCGTAGTCGCCGGGGGTGTCGAAGACGTTGAGGGACACGAAGTCCTGCGAGTCCAGCACTTGTTCGGGGAGGCCGCAACCGCTGTAGGCGGAACCGAAGCCCGAGAAGTGGGTGGCGTTGCCGCGGACGGAGGTGGGACTGGCGCTGCTCTTGGTGAACGCCAGGACGGCGATGGACACGACCGCGATGGTCGCCAACGCGATACCGGCCACCACGGCCTTGCGGGTGGCACTCCTGGATGTGGCCGCGGTCTTCACGTCGCCCTCTCACGCGAGCCGTGCTCGCGGCTCTGCCTGTGGTGCACCGGGGGTGTGGGGTGGGACCGGATTCGATCACAGGGGGGAGGGGTTCGTCGAATGCGTGGGAAGGGGCTGGGCCGAATGGAGGTGTGGGTGGTGGGTGTCGTGAGGTGGTGTTGGGGTTTGGGGCGGGGGTGGTGCCGCTGGGGCGGTTCGGTGGGGATGGAAGTCGTGGGCGGCACCGGGTGATGAGCGCTCGCGGTTTTGTGTCGTACCCCCTTAGTAGTGTGTGCGTTGGGGGGTTCTCACGGCTGGGGGACCCTTGGTGAGATGTGTTCGCGTTCGGTTGAAGTGGGGTTGACCTGCGGGTATGTGGTGCGCCGTGGGTGTTTGGTGGCGAACCCCCGATTGCGCCAATTATCCCACCCTCTTTCGTCTTGTCAAGGCTGGAAAGACGCCTTGACAAGACGAAAGTGGGTGGGGGCGCAAAAACAATCGGGGGGCGCCAGGGTTGGGGGGTA
>NZ_JBHYHC010000138.1:0-23980 GCF_042738955.1 Umezawaea sp. NPDC059074 | reverse complement strand
CGGCCCCGACCAGTCCCCCAGCGGGGCCGTGCGCCGGGGGGCTCGGGCCCGCAAACCCGTCCCGTGCCGCGCTGTGGGAGCGGCGGTTCCGGGGCACTACCAGGGGAAGACCATGAACGGGATCACCATCGCCGCCGACGACACGTCGGTGGCGCGGCAGGACTACGACGTGATCGTCGTGGGCGCCGGGTTCGCCGGGGCCGCCGCGGCCCGCGAGCTGTCGGCGCGAGGGTTGGAGACGCTCGTCCTCGAGGCGCGCCACCGGCTCGGCGGGCGCACGTGGACGGACACCTTCGCCGGGCGGAGCGTGGAGATGGGCGGCCAGTTCGTGTCCGAGGGGCACCCGCTGGTGATGGACTCCCTGCGCCGGTACGGCATCGGGACCGTCAGCGGCCCCGCGCCGACGCGCGCGGTGATGCCCACGCCGGACGGTCCGGGCACGTTCACGCTCGCCGACCTCGTGACCCGGCAGGGCGGGCTGCTGGAGAAGCTGTTCGAGGGGTCGCGGAACTACTTCCCGCTCCCCGAGGAGCCGCTGTTCCGCGCGGACCTGATCCGCGACCTGGACCGCCTGTCGCTGCGGGACCGGCTGGACGAGCTGGACGTCTCCCCCGCCGACGAGAGCTGGGTCACCGGCATCACCGCGGGCCAGTCCGGCGGTTCCAGCAGCTTCAGCGCGCTGACCAGCCTGGCCCAGTGGTGGGCGTTGGCGGGCTGGAACACCACCGACTGGTACGCGAGCCAGACCCTGCGCCCCGCCACCGGCATGTCGGGCCTGATCGAGGCCGTCCTCGGCGACTCCACGGCCACCGTCTGCCTCAACGCGCCGGTCCGCGCCATCACCCAGAACGGCGAGCGCGTCACCGTCACCGCGGGCCTCGGCCGCGGCTACACCGCCAAGGCCGTGGTCGTGGCCGTGCCGGTCAACACGTGGAAGACGATCAAGTTCTCCCCCGGCCTGCCCCGCGTGCACGCCGTCGCGACGCGCCAGGGCGTGGGCGTCCCGAACATGCGCAAGCTGTGGCTGCACGTCCGCGGCTTGGAGGACGACGTGGTCGTCAACGGCGCCGAGGGCGACCCGTTCGCCGCCTTGGTCTCGCAGGGCAGACTGGCGGACGGCCAACTGATGTTCGGCATCAACGCGTTGCCCGCACTGGACATCAGGGACCGCTCCGCCGTCGAACTGGCCCTCAAGGAAGTCCTCCCGGAAGCCACCCTGGTCGACTTCCGCGCCCACGACTGGGGCGCCGACCCGTACTCCCGAGGCGCGTGGGCCCTCCGCAAACCCGGCCAGCTCACCACCCAGCTCCCCGACATCCAGCACCCGCACGGCCGGATGACCTTCGCCACCTCGGACATCGCCAGCGGCTGGATCGGCTTCGTCGAGGGCGCCTTCGAATCAGGCCTGCGCGCCGCCCAACAGGCAACCGCCCTCGTGCACTGACACCGAGACCCCCGGCCGTTCGCGTTCCGTAAGGATCTTCGAGCCCGTGAGCCGGCACGCTCCACTGGAGACCACCGGTGACGAGAGGGCGTTGGGGCGATGCGCGGCAGAGCTGTTCGCACAGTCGTGGGGGCGGTCGCCGGGCTGGTCGCCGCGGTGCCGATCGGGCTGCTGTTGGGCACCGGTCTGCCGTGGTTCGCGGTCTACTCCCTCGTGGTCGGCGCGGTGCTCGGGGCGGCGCGGCGGCAGGACACGGCGGTGTCGCTCGCGGGTGGTGTGCTGGTCGGCGTCCTGGGGTGGTTGCTGTTCTCCTTGACCGCGGCCCCGCTGCTGCACGGCGACGCGCCCACGTGGTCGGCGGTCGCGGCGGCGTCGGCCTACCCGGCCCTGGTCGCCGATCTGCTGCACGGTGCCGTGACCGCCCTGCTCATCACGCTGCTGCCGACACGGGCACGCGTCCACGGGGAGGCGGCGCCACCGAAGCGGGTCGTGATCGTCGGTGGCGGGTTCGGCGGTGTGGCGGCGGCGAAGCGGTTCGAGCGCCTCGCGCTGCGGGGCGCGCCGATCGACGTCACGCTCGTCAGCGACTCGAACTTCCTGCTGTTCACGCCGATGCTGGCGGAGGCGGCGTCGGGCGCGGTGGAGGCGTCGCACATCAGCGCGCCGGTGCGCTCGGCGGTGGCGCACACCCGGTTCCGCCACGGCCGCGTCGAGTCCGTCGACACCGCAGGCCGGACCGTCCACATCGGATCGGAGTCCCTGCGCTACGACCACCTGGTGCTGGCCGCCGGGTCGGTGCCGCACGCGTTCGGCCTGCCCGGTGTCCGGGAGCACGCGTGGACGATGAAGAACCTCGCCGACGCCGTCCGGCTGCGCAACCACGTGCTCGCGCTGCTGGAGCGGGCGGACGTGGAGCCGGACGCCGAGCGGCGAAGGAGGCTGCTGACGTTCGTCGTCGCGGGCGCGGGGTTCGCGGGCACGGAGGTGGTGGCCGAACTGTTCGACCTGGTGCACACGGTGTCGCGCTACTACCCCGGCGTGGGGCCGGACGAGTCGCGCTTCGTGCTCGTGCACCCCGGAGACCGGATCCTGCCCGAACTGCCCGCCGAACTCGGCGAGTACGCGCGGGAACGCCTGACCGCGCGCGGCATCGAGTGCGTGCTCGGCGTGCGGGTCGTCGAGGCGGAGGCCGACCGGGTGCTGCTGTCCGACGGCGAGCCGATCGCCACCCGGACGTTCGTGTGGACCGCGGGCAACCGCCCGAGCCCGCTGGTCGACCTCCTGCCGCGTCCGAGCGGTGACGTGGGGCCGCTGGTCACGGACGCGGCGCTGCGCGTGACCGGCCTGGACGGGGTGTGGGCGGTGGGCGACTGCGCCCACGTGCCCGACCCCGCCAACGCCGGGAAGCCCTGTCCTCCCACGGCTCAGCACGCGTTGCGCCAGGGCAGGACCGTGGCGGACAACATCGCCGCCGCCGTCGCGGGTCGCGAGCCCGCCGAGTTCCGGTTCCGCACGCTCGGCGTGCTGGTCGCGCTCGGCCACCGGACGGCCGCGGCGGACATCCGCGGCCGCCTGTTCTCCGGCTTCGCGGCCTGGCTGCTGTGGCGGGCCGTCTACCTGGCGAAGCTGCCGGGGATCGAGAAGAGGATCAGGGTGTTCCTCGACTGGACGCTCGACCTGGCCTTCCCGCGCGACATCGTCGTCACGAGCACCCCGGCCCCGGACAAGGTGGACGCCCGATGAGGCGGACGGCGGGGATCGCCGAGGGCGGTGTGGCGGGCGCGGCGGGCGGGCTGGTGTTCGGCGCGACGATGGGCGTGTTCGGCATGCTGCCCACCGTGGCCTCGATCGTGCGCACCGACTCGGTGGAGGTCGGGTTCGTCGTGCACATGGCCATCGCGGTCGTGATCGGCACGGGGTTCGGGATGCTGGTGGTGCGCAGGCGGGTCCGGGTGAGCGAGACCGTGTTCTGGGGTCTGCTCTACGGCGCCTTCTGGTGGTTCCTCGGGCCTCAGACGCTGCTCCCGCTGCTGCGCGGCACCGCGGTCGCCTGGGACGTCGCCGGCGCGCGCACGGTGCTGCCTAGCCTGTTCGGCCACCTCTGCTACGGGGTGGTGCTCGCCGCCGTGTTCGTCCTGACGCGGCGGAACCACGCCGCCACGCGGGCGCGGTGGCGGGTCGACGCGGTCGGCCGCGGCGCGGTGGCGGGGCTGGTGTGCGCCGCGGTCGGCGGCCCGGACGTCGGGCGGCTCGTCCTCGGCGCGGTGGTCGGCGCCTGCTACCCGCTGCTGTTCACCGCCCGCCCCGAAGCCACCGGCCCGGCGTTGATCCGCGGCACCGTGTACGGATTCCTGTGGTGGGTGCTGCTGCGCCTGTCGCTGGAACCCCTGCTGCGCAACGGATCCCTCGACTGGTCGCCGGACGCCTCCACGGCGGCGGTCGACCGGCTGCCCGGCTACCTGCTGCTCGGGGCGGGCACCGCGGTGCTGTTCACCTGGTTCGGCGCCCTCGCCCGAGGGCTGTTCGTGGACGACGTGCGGGTCTTCCAGGCCGAGGCGCCGGGCGGTCGCGGGCTGCGGGCCACCGGGTACGGCGCGCTCGCCGGACTGGCGGGCGGTGCGGTGTTCACCGCCGTGATGGTGCTGGTCGGCGCGCTGCCGACGGTGGCGCGGATCATGGGCGCCTCCTCCCCCGCCGCGGGACTGGTGGTCCACCTGGTGATCTCGCAGGTCATCGGCGTGTCCTACGCGGTGCTGTTCCGCCGTCGCAGCTTCGACCCGGTGTCCGGGATCGGCTGGGGCGTGTCCTACGGGTTCTTCTGGTGGGTGCTCGGCAACCTCACCCTGCTGCCGTTGTTGACCGGCGGCCACGTGGACTGGAGTGCCGCGGGGCTGGCGGCCGGGTTCCCGTCGCTGGTCGGGCACCTGGGCTACGGGGCCGCGCTGGGCGCGGTCTACCAGTGGCTCGAATCGCGCGCCAACCCGTGGTGGGTGACCAGGAGCGAGGCGGAAGCCGCTCGCGCCACCGCCCGGCGCGAGCAGGTCCTGGGTTCCGCGCCCGCGCTGTGGGTGCTGACGGTGCTGATCGCGGTGACCCTCCCGGTGCTCGTCGGCTGAGCGGGCGTCACGCGATGGCGGTCAGCACCCCGTCACGGCTGCCCACCAGGAGGACGCCGTCGGCGGTGAGCGCGGGGTAGCTGTCGACCGGGCCGCCCACCTCGACGTCGAACAGTCGCGCGCCCAGCGCCTCGTACCCGTAGACGTGGCCGTCCTGGCCGCCGAAGTACACGCGGTGCGCGCGGTCGACGACGACGGACGTCCACACCAGACCGCCGGCGGGCCCGTAGACCGCACGGCGTTCCCCCGTGGCGCTGTCGAACACGAGGATCCGGCCCGCGTGGTCGCCGAGGTAGGCGAGACCGTCCGCGGTCACCGACGGCGACGAGTAGGTGATGAACCGCGGCGCCTTCCAGGCGAGCGACCCGTCCGGGTGGTAGGCCCACTCGTGGTCGCCGTTGGTGCCCAGCAACACCGTGCCGTCCGCGGCGAGCCCAGGCGAGACCTCGGTGATCCCGTCTCCCGGTCCCCTCCGCCACGCGATCACGCCGTCGGTCCCGCGGTCGTCCACGGCGACCAACTCGGAGTCGACCGTCGTGTACACCCGGCCCGAGCCGTCGGTGACGACCGAGGCGTAGGAGACCCCGCCCGCGTCGACCGTCCACAGCGGACCGCCGGACACCGGGTCGAGCGCGGCGACCGTGCCGGTGGTGTCCCCCACGTACACCCGCGTCCCGTCGACCGTCACCGGTGACGTCGGCGAGCCGTCCAACCGCACGGACCACAGGCGAGCGCCGTCCGGCGACAGCGCCACGACCTCGTGGCCGGGCGTGGGGAACAGGACCACCCCGCCGGGCAGCACCAGGGGCGACACGGACAGGTCACCACCACCGGTGGCGCCGGAGTCGTAGGTCCACCTGTCCGCGCCCGTGACCGGGTCGAGGGCGTGCAGCACGCCACCGTTCGACGACGCGTACACCGTCCCGTCGGCGCCCACCACCGGCCCCGGCGTCACCGCGCCTTCGAGCGAACGCCGCCACCGCACCACGCCCTCGCGCGGCCCGTCCCCCGTCGACGAGCCCCCGTGCCGCGCGTCGTGCAGGGCGGACGGCCACGGCGCCCAGGTCGCGACCGCGGGCGCGGTCGAGGGGATCCTCGGCGTCGTCCCCGCCGGAGCGGCGGCGCACCCGGCGACGAGCGTCAAGGCGGCGAAGTGCCGCAACGAGATCATCCCCCGATGCTAGGCAGGGGATCCGGCTCCGCTCCTTACGAAGTGCGGACGCCTCCGCCGGTCACCCGGCCGTGGGGAAGGTGAGGAAGCGGACGGCGTCGGTCGTGGGCACGTGGTGGGCGTGGATCCAGCCCCGGTGGGGTTTTCCGGCCAGGTGGAGGTGGATCAGGGGCTTGAAGGTCAGGGCGTCGATGCCCTCGTACCGGTGGCGGACGATCGAGTGGTGGATGTCGTCCGACACGACGGTCACCAGCGGTGTCGTGGCGTGGTGCAGCGCCGCCTTCAGCTCCGGGGCGTCCAGCAGGCGGCACGCCAGGTCCACGGCCTCGCCGAACGCGCCCTTCTCGTCGTGGTGGACCTCGCCCGCGTGCACGGCCGCGCGCAGGCGGACCCCGTCGGTGGTGCGGTGGTTGTGGTCGGTCAGCAGCCCGGCCAGTTCGGGGAGCAGGGTGGTCAGGAGCTTGGTCTTCGGCACGTGGTCGGCGGGGTGGATCAGCAGGATCGCGCCGTCGCCCCGGTCGATCGGCGGGTCGCGGTGCTCGGGGGTGATGCCGGTCCGGTCGAGCGCGCGGTCGAGCAGGTCGTACAGCACGTCGCGGAACCGGGCCTTCGCCGGGTTGGTCCTGGTGGTCGAGCCCTCCACGTCGACCACGACGATCGACCGGTAGTGCGGCACGAGCGCGGACCCGCGGTCACTGGTAGCCGCGGATCTGGCAGAAGGCCCTTGCCAGCTCGCCGTTCCTCGCATCCCACACCTCGCCCCCGGTGGACTTCGCGATGTCCTTCATCTGGTCCACCGCCGCCTCGCCGAACAGGATGGGGAACACCGGGGTCGGGGTCCGGCGGGTGGCGAGGAACGCCGTGAAGTCCGCGGCCACGCGGCCGGTGTTGCTCTCGCCGTCGGTCATCAGCACGACGCTGGTGAACCGGTCCTGGTCGGTCGCGGCGTCGAGCACTCCGAAGGCCCCGACCAGCCCGTCGTAGACGGCCGTGTCGCCGCCCGTCGCCAGACCGTCGACGGCGGCGCGGACCGCGTCACGGGACGCCTGGGGCGCCTGCTCGTCGATCGTGAACGCGAGCGGGGCGCCCACGTCCTGGTCGAACGGCAGCAGGACCACCTCCTCGCGGCTGCGGAACCGGCAGTGCTGCCCCACGAGCGAGGTGTCCGTCCCGGTCAGCCCCTTGAGCGCGGCCTGGAGCGTCCGCATCCGGTCACCGGCCATCGACCCCGAGACGTCCAGCGCGTAGACCGTCCGCGAGGGACGGCGGAAGCGGTCGGCGTAGGCGGCCAGCAGCGCGTCGATCGCCGGTCGCGAGTCGGGGAACGGGAGCTCGACGAGGTCGTCCGGCTGGCCCTGCGCCATCGGGACGTCCGGCACGCCCGGACGGCGCGCGGTGCGCTCCACGATCTCGCGCTGCGCCTCGGGTGTGCGCAGGTAGTCGGCCAGCCGCCGGTGCGCGTCGCGCGCGGCGGGGTCCGCCGACGCGAGCAGGGTCAACGGGTAGTCCGCGCTCACCACGCCGTCGGCGGGGTAGACCAGGTCGAGCGGCTCCGGCAGCTTGCCCGACCTGTTCAGGGTGGTCAGCGACGCCTCGTAGCCGATCAGACCGTCCAGCGGCGGACCGGGCTCCTCCCCCGTGCTCCGGCGCAGGAACGTGTCCGCCAACCACCCCGACGAGCCCGCGGTGAGCCGCTGGGCGGAGAAGAACCCCGTCATCCGGCCCGCCACGCGGTCGATCGAGGTGGTGTCGAGCACGCGTCCGGTGCCGTCGAGGGCGGAGGCGACCGCGACGAGAGCCGAGAACCCCGTGTTCGACGCGGCGGGATCGGTCATCGCGAAGGTGAACCCACCGCGCTCGGCGGCGGCCGCGATGTCCGACCAGGACACCCTCCTGCCTGTCCAGCCGAGTTTCCGCGCGGTCGAGTCCTTCACCCCCAGCACGACCGGCGACCCCATGATCCGCGCCGTGCCCGCGAGCCGCTGCTTGGCCTCGGGAATCGTGGCCAGGTAGCGGTTCGAGGAGAACCAGAGCGCGTCGTGCACGCCGTCCGCCCGCCCCTCGGCGACGGTCTGCGTGCCCTCCAGGCTGCCGGTGAAGGTCATCTCCACGGTCACGCCCGTCGCCTTGGCGGCCTCGTCCAGGATCGGCCGCATGTCGGCCAGCTCACTGCCCGCGAGCACCCGGAGCGTGGTGGGAGGTCCGGGCTCGACCCGCGCGCCGGACGACGCCGTGACGAACGACTCCGACGTGGTGCACCCGGCCAGGACGAGCGCGGCCAGCGCGACCGCGATGCCTCGGCGGCTCATCCCGCACACCCGTTCCCGAGCTTGGTGAGCCTGCTGACCTCGGCGAGCATGGGTTCCAACCGGGCGAACGTGGGCGGGTCGACGACGTCGATCGGCTTCGGGAGGGTCGTCTGCTCCAGGTCGGCCTGCGGCTCCTCGACGCGGAACCCGTGCCGGGCGGCGAGCTTCTTGAGCTCCGGGTCCTTGAGCAGCAGCCGCCCGATCTCGCGGCCGTGGCCCGCGGCGTCCAGGGGGACCAGCGTGTGGCGCGAGTAGGTGGTGGGCCGGGGGAACATCTTCACCGCGCCGTCCGGGAGCTTCCGCTCCGGTCGGGAGGTGTCCAGGAACTGGGACTCGTACAGCAGGGCCATCGGGACCGTCCCCATGCCCTTGGTGAGGTAGTCCTCGTACAGGTACTGACTGGTGCCGAGCTTCGAGCCCTGGTTGGACATCAGCTTGCAGAGCGTGGGGAGCACCTTCTGCTGCTGGTCGTTCGTGGCGACCACGACGCCGCCGTTGGCGACCTGCGAGGCGATCGACAGGAGCATGATCGCCGAGTTGGAGTCGTCGGGGTCGGTCGACTTGAGCTGCACGGTGAGCTTCGGCAGAGCGCTGTCCAGGTCGCTCCACAGCGTGTCCTTCATCAGGACGGGCAGCAGCGCGGCGATGTCCAGCACCTGGCTGCCGTCCGAGGCCTTCTGGACGACGCCCGCCCCGGTCAGCGCGTCCACGATCGGCTGGTGGGTGGCGATCACCATCGGCGAGGTGAAGGGGACGAACTGCTCGTGGACGCCGAGCGTCGTCTTGATCTTCTCGGCGGTCGGCGTGCTGGAGGGGAACGCGAAGGTGTAGCCGTCCCTGTCCTTCTGGATCGCGTCGAGCATGTTCCGCGACCCGTCCTTGTCGATGCTGATGGTGAACCCGGCGCGGCAGAACCGCGCCACCACGTCCCGGTCCTCGAAGTAGGCGACCTTCTCCGACCCGATCACCCCGCGCACCGCGGTGGTCGGCGTGCTCGGGTCGCAGGACGACCCCGACTGGGTCCCGACGTTGTTCTTGAGGATGACGACCGCCACCACGGACACCAGCACCACGCCGAGGAAGATCATGGCGATCCGGCCGTGCGCCGAGGTGAGGAGCAATCGGGTCCTGCCGGTCACGAGGCCGTCCCCCCGATCCCGGTCTCCAGCAGCCGCAGGTCCGGGGGCACGAGGGTCGCGGTGTCCAGGAGGGTGCGCAGCAGGTTGCGCTTGATCGCCTCGGGGTGGGCCGAGGCCGAGGTGACGCCGTCGACGCCTCCCTGCGCGAGCTTGCGCCGCACGCCGTCGACCACGTTCTCGGCCTTGCGGTCGGTCCACCGGGACTGGCCGGGGACCTCGCCGAGCACCTGGCTGGTCCGGTTCCACGACAGCGGGTGCGCCCCGTCGACCCGGAGCAGGAAGTCCTGGAACAGCGCGACGAGCACCAGCCGTTCGCGGTCGGTCAGCGGCCAGGACATGTCGCGGGTCGCCGCCGCGGGTCGGGACTCCTCCTGCCTGCCGCGGCCGCCGCTGATGAGCAGTTCGATCACGTGCACCCTCGATCCCTGGATGTAGAGCGGCGTGTAGCCCGGAGGCAGCGCGGTCTCGTGCTCCTTCAGCACGGGCGGGAGGTCCGGGACGCGGATCGGGAGCTTGCCGTTGTTGCGCAGGGTCCAGCCCCGGCCCGCCGCGTAGCGCAACGTCGCGTGCTCGCGGCTGACGTACCAGTCGCCGATGCCGACGGTGATGTGCACGTCGGGGGAGTTGCGGCCGAGCACCAGCCGGTTGGCCGGGGCTGGAGCGGCGCCGTAGCCGCCGTCCTCGCCGAGGACGAAGGCCGTGTCCGCGGGCGCCTGCGAGCCGTTGAGCAGCGGTTCGTGCCGCAGGAGGCTGGGGGTCGACGGTCCGAGGCGGTACATGCCGAGCGGTGTTCCCATGGTGTCCACCTCTCCGAGGGGCGTTGTCGGGGAAAGGCTAGGGCGGGGGTGGCGGGACCCCTCCCGGCTCGAAGTCGCGGGTCTGGTCGTGCGGCAGCGCGGGCGGCCCGTCCGGCTGACGGCCCAGTCCGCCGAGGCCGACGGTGAACGCCATCGACGCGACCGCGAGCATCGGACCGGCCCAGGCCAACGTCGTCACGTCCACGAGGCCCATCGGCAGGAGGAGTCCCGCGACCACCAGGCCGCCCACGCCCGCGGCGGCCACCGGCCACGCGGACCGGTCCTCCACGGGCGGCGTCGGTGGCGGTGGGGGTGGTGGTGTCCCGTCGATCGCCGCGCGCGCGGCCTCCGCCAGTTCCGGGGCCGTCTGGTAGCGGTCCTCCGGCATCTTGGCCAACCCCTTGGCCACCACGGCCTGGAGCCCGGCGGGCAGGTGCGGCGGCAGCGGCGGCGGCGGGGTGTTGAGGTGCGCCATGAGCAGGTTCATGTCGTCGTCGCTCTCGAACGGCTTCACGCCCGCCAAGCACTCGTACAGGACGACCGCGAGCGAGTAGACGTCCGCGCGGTGGTCGGGTTTCTCGTTGGCCCGCAGCCGTTCCGGCGCGACGTAGGCGGGCGTCCCGACGATCTGGCCGTTGCGCGTCACCGGTACCCGGCTGATGTCGATGGTCTGGGCGATGCCCCAGTCGAACAGCCAGGAGTGGTCGACGCCCGCCCGCGACCCCGGTTCGAGCAGCACGTTGGACGGCTTGACGTCCCGGTGCCGCAGGTTCTGCTGGTGCGCCGCGTCCAACGCCGAGGCGACCTGCTCCATGACGGTCACCGCGCGCTCCGGGGGCAGCGGTCCCTTCTTGATCTCCGAGGCGAGGTCGGTCCCCTTGATCACGCGCATCGCGATGTAGGGCCTGCCGTTGACGTCGTAGTCGTAGACAGGCAGCACGTGCGGGTGCTCGATGCGCCCGGCCAGCCCGCACTCCTGCCGGAACCGCTCCTCCAGCTCGGGGTCGCTCAGCGCGCCCTTCGGCAGCACCTTGAGCGCCACCCTCCTGCCGGTGCGCTCGTCGAGCGCCTCGTACACCGTGCCCATCCCGCCACGGCCGAGGGTCGAGAGGATCTCATAGGGACCAACCTTTTCGGGCACAGTTCCACTCCTCGCGAAGCGAGGCCGTCATGACCTCACGGATCGTAAGGCCGCATATTTGGGACCGGTCCCGGATTCTGCGGCGCCGACGTTCTCCGAAAGCGGATCGGCGAACGGGTGAGCGCCAACGGAACGATCTTCTCTGGGGAAGTCGCGGAGGTCAGGATCGTCGTTACGGCTCGACGCCCATTCACCATTCACTCGAAAGGGTTGTTCCGAGAGACAGGCGGAATGCCTCACCACACAACATCAAGATGAATGGGAAGTGAACGAGTTGCATTCGAGTCACCCCGCCGCGCGACCGGGAAATGGCGCTCGCGCGCACCGTTCACGCACGCGCTCCACGAAAGCCACGGTGTGGTTCGCCACACCAGGAGAGTTGAACTCGAGGCGACGCTGAGGTGTACTCGACACGACGCTGCCACCCGGCCGCGGTGGACCAGGGAGTGATGTGACCGGCGTTGCCCGCGGTACCGAGAGCACCGCACAGGTCAGCAGGCTCCCGCTGGAGGCCAGACCGGACCGGCAGGACGTCCGCCGCTGGATCCGAGGCGTGTGCGCCACCCGACTCGACGTCCACACGCTCGTGGACGTGCTGCTGGTCGCGACCGAACTGGTCGACAACGCCTACCGCCACACCACCTGCCCACTGGAACTGAGCCTCGCCTGCACGGACTTCGGCGTCATGATCGAGGTCTCCGACGGCGACAAGCGGCACCCCGCCGAGATGGCGGACGCCAACCGCACGTGGGGCAACCGCGGCATCCAGGTGGTGACCGAACTGGCGACCTCCTGGGGAGTCCGCGTGGACGGCACGGGCAAGACCGTGTGGGCGTTGCTGCCGCTGGTCGAGACCAAGGTCAAACCGCGCTCCGGCTAACCCTGCTCGACGGGGAGGTGGAGTGCGGAGTCCGCGCAGAACACCGTGTAGCGGCAGCGTTGCGGGCCGCGGGCGAAGCGCGGGTACGCGCCACCGGAGACCTGGAGGCGGACGCGGTGCCCGGCCCGGAACCGGTGCGCGCACGAGCCGAGCGGCAGGACCACCGTCGTGGCGCCGGGGTCGAGACGGCGGAACGCCTCGGTCACGTTCCAGGACCGGCCGCGGGTGTCGACCTCGCACAGCCGGACGAAGAGGTCCGCGTCGGAACCCGTCACGTCGAGCCGGAGTTCCACCCGCGGAGTCCCGACGACGTCGAGCGGCGCGGCGAGCGGCGCGGAGGTGAAGGTGACGACGTCGGCGCGGCGCTCAAGTGGACGGTTGTCCTGTCGTCCCGCCTTGGACGACATGTGCCGTCCGCCGAGCGACGGCGTGGGATCGGCCGGGTCGTAGGCGAAGTCCGCGATCCCGACCCCGTCCCCCTCGCTCAGCACGCCGCTCGCGGTCGGCCGCCAGGTGCGGTCACCGGTCCTCGGCGGCCAACTCGGCAGGGTCCGCCACGTGCCCGCGCCGGTCAGGTGGACTCGGACGGGCTCTTGGCGCGCACTACCCGCACCGGCGACGTGCTGGTCGAACCACGACAGCGCTTCCGCGTCGGTCACCAGGGACGCCTTGGCCGCGGTGTCCAGGTGGGTCCAGGGGCCGACCGTCAGCGCGACGTCCACGCCGCGGGCTTCGAGCTGCCGGAACTGCTCGAGGGTCTGGTCGAGGAAGACGTCGTGCCAGCCGCCCACGAGCAGGGTGGGCACCGTGGTCGACGCGAGGGCGGCGGTGGCGTCGTGGTCCGCCCAGAACGGGTCGTCGAGGTCGGTGTGGGCGAGCCAGTCGGTGAACCACGTCCGCTCGCCGCCGAACACCGCGGCCGCCGCCAGTTCGGGGGTCCGCTCGCGGAGCGCGCCCCGCACCCGGCGTCGAGCGGAGACGAGCGCGTGCGGCCCGCGCGCCCGCACGGTGGCGCTCCAGGTGAGGAAGTCCGCGAGCGCCAGTGAGCCGGTCCCCCGGATGGCGCGGGAGAAGTCGTGCGGCCCCGCGACGACGACGCACGCCCGCAGTTCGGGTGGGGGGTCCTGGAGCAGCGCCCACTGCGTCCACCCGAGGTACGAACCGCCGAGGGTGGCGAGGCGTCCGCCGAACCACGGCTGCCGCCGCAGCCAGGCCACGGTGTCGTGGGCGTCCGCCGCCTCCTGCGCCATGGGCCGGAACGTCCCGGTCGACCCGTCTGTCCCCCGGACGCTCTGCACCACGACCCGGTAGCCACGAGCGGCGAAGGCGCGCCCGTGGAACAGGCTCTCCGGCAGCCCGCGCCCGTAGGGCGTGCGGACGAGGACCGTGCCGCGGGAGGCCCCGACCGGCGCGTAGAGGTCGGTGACCAGTTGCGCGCCGTCCGCCGTGGGCACGCGGACGCCGCGTTCGACGGTGTACGGCGTTCTCGCCGGCGGCAGGCCGAACACCTTGCCGTGCACGGCTCCGACAACGCGGGCCAGCGGACCCGCGGGCGTCGACCTCGTCATGGTTCGTCCTCCCGCCGGCCATCCGGAATAGCTATTCCGGATGCTACCCGCCCGGCGGCCCGCCGACTAGCATCGGCGGGATGAGCACGCCGCGACGGCGCGACGCCCAGGCCAACCTCGCGCGCATCCTCTCCGCCGCGACGGCCGTCTACGCCGAACGGGGCTGCTCCGCCCCGCTGTCCGACATCGCCGAAGCGGCGCAGGTCGGGGTGGCGACCGTGTACCGGACGTTCGCCACCAAGGACGACCTGATCCACGACGTGTACGAGCCCGCGTTCCGGGCCGCCGAGCGGCAGGCGCTCGACGCGAGCCTCGCCGAGGACCCGTGGACGGGCATCACCTCGTTCCTGGAGCAGGCGGTCACGACGATGGCGGCCGACCGCGGTTTCCGCGACCTGCTGGGCGGCTCCTCCGGCGACGCGCTGGGCTGGTCGCGGCCGCGGACACCCCACCGGCTGGTGACGTTGGTGGAGGACAGCCACAACCGCACCGGCACCCACCTGGACAAGCTGGTGCGGCGGGCGCGCGAGGCCGGTGTGGTCCGCGACGACCTCGTCGCCGGCGACTTGCTGCTGCTGTCGATGGCGGCGCACACCGCGGTCGAGATCGGTGGGTCCGCCCATCCCCTGCTCTACCGGCGGATGCTCGGTTTCCTGCTGGACGGCCTGGTGCCCGCTCGCGGGGCGCCCACACCGCTCCCGGAGCCCGGACTGACCAACCCGCAGATCGCCGACCTGGACCGGCGACGACACGAGCGGACGTCCGGCGCCCCGGAAGCGTGACCGGTCAGACGGCGGCCGCGGCCCGCTTGATCAGGTCGGCGACCGCGGCGGGCTGCGACTCGTACACGGCGTGGCTGGCCGCGACCTCGACGACCGTCGACCCCGCCCGTTCGGCCATGGCGCGCTGCGCGGGCGGCGGGATCATCCGGTCGTCGGTGGCGACCAGGTACCAGCTGCTCGTCACCCGCCACGCGGGTTCGCCCACCGCGCCCGCGAGGGCGTCGAGGCCCCACGGGACCTGCGAGTCGGCGAGGAACGCCGCCCGCTCCGGCGTGAGGTCACCGGCGAACGAGTCGTGGAACTTCTCCCTGTCCAGGAACAGGAAACCGTTCCGCGGCGGCAGGATCGGCGGCACGGGGGCGCCGGGTGGCGGGTCGGCGATCAGCGTGTTGACCGATTCGCCCTTGTCGGGGGCGAACGCGGCGATGTAGACGAGCGCGGCGACACCCTCGTGGGTGCCCGCCTCGCTGATCACCGCGCCGCCGTAGGAGTGACCCACCAGCACCGACGGGCCGTCCTGCCGGTCGAGGACCTGCCGGGTGGCGGCGGCGTCGCCCTCCAGCGACAGGGTGGGGTTCTGCACGACGCTGACCCGGTAGCCGTCACCGGTGAGCAGGTCGTAGACCTGCTGCCAGCCGGAACCGTCGACGAAACCACCGTGCACGAGCACGACGTTGCGCGCACTCATCTTGACCTCCTCGGAACGTTCGGACGCCACGACGGTAGGTCTGGCAGGCGGGGGTCCGATTGCGTCAAATGACCGCACTTGGCGTCAGTCGCGGTCCAAGGCGTCGCGCAATCCGGCCCGCGAGGTGACGCCGAGCATCGGGAACACCCGGTACAGGCACGCGCCCACGGTCCTCGGCGACAGGAAGAGCCGCGCGCCGATCTCCTTGTTGGTCAACCCCGCCGCCGCCAGGTCGGCGATCCGCCGCTGCCGTGGCGTCAACGCGACGCCCTGCCGGGGACCGTCCGGCCGCGCCCCCGCGGCCCGCGACCCGGCGCGGGCCCGCGCCACCCACGGGCGGGCGCCCAAGCGGTCGAACCGCTCCACCGCGGCGGCGAGGCGCGCACGGGCCCGAGCGGTGTCCCCGCTCCTGCGCAGGCGTTCGCCCGCGTACAACTCGGCTCGCGCGAGGTCGAACGGCCACCGGTCCGCGCCGGGGGTGGCGAGCGCGTCCGCGAACAGCTCGTCGTCCGGCCCGGTCATCGCCTCGGCGACCTTGGCGACGAACGCCAGCCGGGGCGAGAGCGCGCCGACCTCCCGCGCGGCGACGGCGTGGGCGAGGGCTTCGGCCCGCCTGCCCGAGTTCGTCGCGGCGTCGACGACGTCGAGGACCGTCCACAACGCGTGGGGGACGCAGGGGGCGAACCGGCCCGCCGGGGTGATCGCCGTGGCGAAGCGGTAGGCGGCGTCGAAGTCACGTCTGCCGAGCGCGTCGAGGGCCGCCACGTGGCGCGCGTAGTGCCGCACGAGACCCGCGCGCCTGCTGTCCGCCCAGTCCTCCAGCTCCCGAACCTCCTCCTGGACGTCCTCGCCCCGCGCGGCGCCGATCAACGCCCGGAGGAACCGCCCCGGCCGTGCCAGGAGCTGGTAGCCGTGGCGCGCGCACAGGTCGAGGCCCTTCTCGACCGACGCCTGCCCCTCGGCCCACTGGCCGGAGTGGAAGGCGTCGTTGCCGAGCAGGAACAGCGCCTCCACGGCGGACACGACCGACCCGCCGTCCTCGCCTCGGCGCACCACGCGGTTCAGCGGGTCCCGGCAGCCCGCCAGGCGGTCGACGTACGAGGCGGCGACACCGACCCGCACGATCCGGACCGGGCTGTGCTCGTGCGGGAGCCCGGCGATCGTCGCGTCGAGCCGGTCGAGCACGCCCGCGGACGACCGGGCGGGGTCGGCGAAGGTCGACCCGAGGATCGCCAGCAGTTCGGACGGGCGGGGCGGCGACGCGGCCGTGAACCGTTCCCAGTGAGCCCGCCCGCCGCCGAAGGCGGACACCAGCACCAGGGTGTGCAGGGCCTCGGCGAGCAGCCGGTCCGCCGGATCGGCCCGGTCCACGGCGGCGGCGAGCAGCCGGTGCGCGGCCTCGACGTCGTGGTCGAGCAGGTCGTTCACGGTCGCGAGCACGACGCTCAACGGGGGTTCGGCGGTCGGACGCGCGGGCTCGACCGGGCGCGGCGCTTCGTCGGGGTCGCCGATGACGGCGGCGCCGATGTACGCGGCCTCGGCCAACCTCCCCGCGCGCCCCTCCTCGGCGGAACTCAGCTCCGCGGCGCGGACGAGTTCGCCGACCGCCAGCGCGGGCGCTCCGCGGAGCAGGTTCCGGTGCGCGGACTCCTGCAACAGCGTCGCCACGTGCTCGTCCGGGCCCGTGGCGGCTTCCGCGAGGTGCCAGGCCCGCCGTCCCGCGTCGTCGGGGCACGCCGCGGCGAGGTCCAGGTGCACCTCCCGACGTCGCTCCTCGGTCGCCTCCGCCACGACAGCGGCTCGGACCAGCGGGTGCCGGAACGCGATCCGGCCGCTCGACTCGTCGACGTCGACGAGCCCCAGGCGTTCCGCTGGAGCGAGACCCTCGGCGTCGCCGGCCCCGCCCAACGCCACCACGAGCAGCGACTCCCGCGTTCGCGGGGGCAGGGCGCGGACGCGCGTGCCGAACGCCTCGCGCAGGCGCTCGGTGAGGGGCAGCACCGCGGGCAGCGAGCCGACGGCGGACCGCTCGCCGAGCGCGATCGGCAACTCCAGCAACGCCAACGGGTTCCCGCGCGCGTCCTGGACCAGGCGACGCCGCACGCGGGCCGACAGCGCCGGAAAACGCCGTTCCACCAACGACGTCGCCGCGTCGTCGTCGATCGGGCGGAGGTCGTGGCGCGGGAACTCGCCCGCACCGCCGTCACGGGCGGCGGCGAGGACGCCGACCCTCGTGCCGCTCACCCTCCGCCCGATGAAGCGGAGGATCCGCGCGTGCGCGGGGTCGACCCACTGGAGGTCGTCGACGACCAGCAGCAGCGGTCGCGTGGCCGCCGCGTCGGTGAGGCGGCTCAGAGCGGCGTGGGCCACGACCAGCGGGTTCGGGTCGGCGTCGACGTCGAACTCGACGCCCGCGACCCGCAGCACGGCGGTGCCCGCCGCGGTCGCGTGGCAGGCGGCGGCCTCCAGGAGCGCGGTCTTGCCGACTCCAGGCTCGCCGCCGACCAGCAGCGCTCCGCCGGACTCGGCGGCACGGTCCACGAACGCCAGCACGACGCGCAGGTCGTCATCGCGGCCGAGCAGGTCGTGGGTCACGGGCGGCCCTCGGCGTCGGGCAGCGAGCGCAGCGCGTCCCGCAACCCGGCGCGGGACGTGACGCCCAGCTTGGGGAACGCCTGGTGCAGGTGCGTGCCCACGGTCCGGGGCGACAGGGTGAGCCGCTGCCCGATCTCCTTGGTGGTCAACCCCTCCGCGGCCAGCCGGACGACCGCGAACTGCTGCGCGGTGAGCAGCGAGCGGGACTCGTGCCCGCCGGTGGGCCGCAGCTCGCGTTCGGTGCGCGCGAGCCAGGGCGTGGCCCCGAGTCCGGCGAAGATCGCCCGCGCCTCCTCCAGCCGAACGCGGGCCCGCCGGTTCAGCCGCGCCCGGCGGAGCCGTTCGCCGTGCAGCAGCAGGACGCGGGCGTGCTCGAACGGCCACAGCTCCACTCCGGGACTGCCGAGCGCGGTGTCGAACAGCTCGAACGCGCGCTCGTCCGGGGCGATCATCGCCTCGGCCGCGCCGACGTGCAGCACGTAGCGCGGGGAGAGCCGGTCCAGTCGGGCGTCTCGGGCCGCCGCGACGTGCGCGACGGCGTGGTCCCGCCGTCCGGTGCGCAGCGCCGACTCGACGAGGTCCAGCACCAGCAACGGCGCCGCGGGCACGTGGGACGCCAGCTCGCCGGGCTGGGACACCGTCGCCGCGTGCCGGTAGGCGGACTCGTAGTCGCCCCGGCCGACTGCGGCCAGCGACAGGGCCTGCGCGGCCAGGTGGGACAACAGGGTCACGCCCCGAGGAGCCGCCCAGCCGATCACCCGGTTGGTCGTGCCGGTCGTCGTGCGGTCGTCACCCCGACCCGCGGCGACCATGGCCCGCGGGTAGAGCCCCAGGCAGCCGAGCAGGCCGTACCCGTGCTCGTCCGCCAGGCGCACGTGGTCGTCGGCGAACTCCACCGCCTCGTCCCACTCGCCTCGCGCCAAGCGGTCCAACGCCAGCAGCGACAGCACGTGCAGCTCGACCGTCCCCGGCAGCTCCGCTCGGCCGAGCAGCCGCGACAACGGTTCGCGGCAGGCGGTCACCCGGTCCACGAAGGCGCCCGCGAACGCGGTGCGGACGAGGTCCACCGGCGCGTGGTCGTCCAACTCGGCGATCTCCGCGTCCAGGGAGTCCACAGTGGACAGCGCGGTGCGCACCGGGTCCGCGCACAACGCGCGCAGCAACGACACCTGACGGGGCAGCTCGGGGCCGAGCACCGCGGTGATGCGGTGGAAGGCGTCCCACAACCGCGGGCCACCACCGAAGTAGCACACCCAGCCGAGGGTGATGACGGCGTCGACGACCGTGCTGTTCGCGGTGTCCGGCTCCTGCGCCTCCACCGCGCCCACGAGCAGCCGGTGCGCGGTGTCGACGTCGCCCTCACCGCTGAACAGCAGGTAGTGGGCCGCCGTGACCGCACTGCTCAGGTCGGGCGCGGCGTCGTCTCCGCCGCGCACGTCGTCCAGCAGCTCTGGGACGCGGCGCAGTCGACCGTCGGCGAGCGCGCCCAGGTACGCGGCTTCGGCCAGCCTGCGACGGCGGTCGGCGCCGGAGGTGCTCAGGTCCGCGGCGCGCAGCAGCGCCACCACCGCGCCCGCCGTGTCCCCGCGCGCACGACTGCGGCCGGCCGACTCCTCCACCAGCGCGGCGACGTGCTCGTCCGGCTCGGCGGTGGCGTGGGCCAGGTGCCAGGCGAACCGGTCAGGCCGGTCGCGCGTCCGCTCGGCGAGGCGGGCGTGCGCCCGCCTGCGTTCCGCCGTCGTCGACAGCGCCACGACGGCGGACCGGGTCAACGGGTGCCGGAACACCACCGCGCCGTCGTCCCGGTCGACGAGGCCCGCGCGCTCCGCGGGGGCGAGGTCGTCTTCCTCGATGCCGCCCAGCGCGGCCACCAGGAGGGCGCGCCGCGTCGAGGCGGGCAAGGCGCTCACCCGTGCGGCGAACGCGCCGCGCAGGCGTTCGGTCAACGGCAGCGCCTCCGGCACCGCGCTGGTCCCGACCCGCTGCGCGGGCGTCAACGCGGCGGGCAGTTCGAGCAGCGCCAGCGGATTGCCCCGTGCCGCGCCGACGAGCCGCTGCCGCACGGACGGCGTCAACGCCGGAAACCGCGACCCCACCAACTCCTCGGCCGCCTCGTCGCTGACCGGCAGCACCACGCGCACCTCGCCGCCACCGGCCTGCCCCCGCGTCGCGAAGAGGAACCCGACGCGGTGCAGCGCTCCTCTCCGCAGCACCTCGTCCACCACCATGGCCGTGACCCGGTCGAGCCAGTGGAGGTCGTCCACGGTCACCAACAAGGGCTGTTCGGCGCCCGCCTCGACGAGCAGGTCGTGCACCGCGTCGACGACCTGCTCACGACCGGGCCGCGGCCCGCGCGCCATCCCCAGCGCGACGGCCAGCGGACCGGTCACCTCACGCCCGCGCAGCAGGCTGACCACCTGGTGCAGACCGGCGAACGCGATGCCGGTCTCGAACTCCGAGCCCGACACCGCCACCGACCGCATCCCCTGGGCGCGAGCGTGCTCGGCGGCCGCGTCCAGCAACGCCGTCTTGCCCACACCGGGTTCCCCGGAGAGCACCAGGACGCCCGTGTCCACCGCGCACCGGTCGACGAACTCGCGCAGCGCGCGCACGTCCGCGTCACGACCGACCAGCGCGTCTCGGTTCACCCTGTCCCCCTGGCGGCTTCGTGGCAGTGGCCGACGAAACTACCCCGCCCTCTCCGGGACGGTCGACTCACGAGGGAGTACCGCGCCCTCCCGTGAGAACGCCGATCACCCACTGCTGAGCCTGGGCGCACATCTCCCGTTCGCTCCCCCGGCGGTGGGCGACGACCGCGTCGTCCTGCCAGAGCATGGCCGCGACGACCTTCTCGCTGACCGGGGTCAGGCCGATCCGCCACTGGAACTCGGCGGAGTGGATCAGCCGCTCGGCGGTGAGCCACCGGCCGAAGTCGCCGAGCTGGACCTTCCACGCCGTCGAGGACGCGGCCAGTTCGGCGACGGACCGCGCCGCGGGAGGCGCCGCCGACTCGGGGGGGGTTTCGGCTCTTGGCGCCCGGTGGTCATCCGGCGAACTCCATCCCCGAACGCCCGCTCCGCCGGGTACCGGTTGATCAACTGGCGGGCGACCTCGCCTCCACCAGTGGCGAGATCCCCGTTCGGACTAGCCGAACCGCCCGTTGACGTAGTCGGCGGTCCTGGGGTCGGTGGGCGCGCCGAACATCGCGTCGGTCGGGCCCTCCTCGACCACGTGGCCGGGGTCGCCGTCCTCCGCGAGGAAGAACGCGCAGCGCTGCGAGACCCTGGCGGCCTGCTGCATGTTGTGCGTGACGATCACGACCGTCACGTCGGTGCGGAGGTCGGCGATGGTCTCCTCGATCCGCCGGGTCGAGGTGGGGTCCAGTGCCGAGCACGGTTCGTCCATCAGCAGGACGTCCGGGCGCACCGCGAGCGACCTGGCGATGCACAGCCGCTGCTGCTGCCCGCCGGACAGGGCGCCGCCGGGCTGCCGGAGGCGGTCGCGCACCTCGTTCCACAGGCCCGCGCGGGTCAGGCAGGTCTCGATCAGCTCCTCGCGGCCCGACTTGGACACCGTCGTGCCGGTGAGCTTCAGCCCGGCCGTGACGTTGTCGGCGATCGACATGGCGGGGAACGGGTTGGGCTTCTGGAACACCATGCCGATCCGCCTGCGCGTCTCGGTGATCCGCCGCCCCGGCTGGTAGATGTCCACGCCGTCCAGCCGGACCTCGCCCGCGAGCGCGGCGGAGGGCACCAGTTCGTGCATCCGGTTGAGGATGCGCAGGAAGGTCGACTTGCCGCAGCCGGACGGGCCGATCAGCGCGGTCACGGTCCCGGCGGCCATGGTGAGCGAGACGCGGTCCAGCACCTTGCGCGGGCCGAACCACGCGGACACGTCGACCGCGTCCAACGTCGCGCCCGCGACCGCCGGTTCCAGGTCCAACTGGGTCAACGACACGCGCGCTCCTCGGGACGTGGGGCTCCGGCGCGCGACGGTAACCCGCGCACCGGTACGGCCGGTGAACGCCGGGTTCACCCCGCATGGCCACCACCGAGTCCACAATGGACTCGACCTAGTTGGGTGCACGTTCATCCGCGAGGGGTGGGGCGAGAGCACAACCTTCGCCGCGCGGTGGTGGTACGGCCCCCTGACCGTGCGGCACCGTTTGCAGCGTCCCGCTCGGGACAGAAAGTCGTTGAGGCACAAGGAGAATTCCGAATGCGCTCCACGTTGATGAAGGCCGCGGTGCTGGTCGCGGCCGCCGCGACGTTCGCCACCCTCACGGGCACCGCGCAGGCCGACCCCTCGGGTGTCGTCCCGGCGGCGACCGACGTCGTCGGTGTCGGCTCGGACACCACGCAGGGTGTGCTCAACACGCTGACGGCCCACTACAACACCAAGTCCCCCGCGCCCGCCAACAAGGCGTACTCCTGGGACGCGGTCGGCTCCGCGTCGATCACCCCGAAGTCCGGCGCGTCGTCCATCACCCGCCCGAACGGCTCCTCGGCGGGCATCAGCACGCTGATCGCCGACGGCACCGCGCACAACGTCGACTTCGCGCGCTCGTCCCGCAAGGCCAAGGCCGACGGCAGCGAGGCGAACTACGGCTTCATCGAGTTCGCCCGCGACACCGTCACCTACGCGACCGCGAGCACGACCTCCGTGCCCGCCACCCTCACCACGGCCGACCTCAACGCCCTCTACAGCTCCGCCGCGGGCAGCGCGGCGTGCAACCGCACCGCCTACCTGCCGCAGGCCGGTTCCGGCACGCGGACGTTCTTCCTGGAGAGCATCGGTCTGACGGCCGCCGGCACCTGCGCCAAGGACACCTTCGGCGGCGCCCCGGTGCAGGAGCACAGCGCCACCCCGCTGCTGGGCGACCCGAACGCCGTCGCTCCGTTCTCGGTCGGCCGCGCGGTCGGCGTGTCCGGCATCAAGGTCAACTCCGTCGACGACTCGGTCCGCCCGGTCACCAAGCCCGTCGCCTCCGAGACCGCTCGGGTGGACCCGGCGACCGGCCAGACCGTCACCTCCGGCGGGGTCGTGGCCTACGACCGCGCGCTGTTCAACGTGATCCGCAAGTCCGACAAGACCGTGGCGAAGTTCTCGTCGCTGTTCGGCAGCCTCGGCTACATCTGCACCAACACCACGGCGCGCGCCGACATCGTCGCCGCGGGCTTCCGCCGTTCGACCAACTGCGGTGTCGACCGCAACTGATCGCACCCCGCTAGCGCAGGACGGAACCCGGCGACCGCACGAGTCGCCGGGTTCCCCGCTCTCTCCCCCTACCAAGGAGAAAACCGACCATGCGTCGACGCACCTTCGCCACGCTCACCGCGGCGTTCGCCGCCACCCTGATCACCGGCGCGCCCGGCGTCGGGCAGGCGTCCCCCGCCGCCACCGCCGCGATCTCCGTGCCCGGCTACGAGTTCAGCCTGATCGGCGAGCACAGGCTGTCCGGCCGCACCAGATACCAGGACACCCGGGTCGGCGGGTTCACCGGCCTGGACTACGACCCGGCGACGGGCGACTTCCGGCTGCTCAGCGACGACCGGACCAACGCCCGCTTCTACACCGGCCGCATCGACCTGTCCGGCGCGCACTGCGCCCGGCCGACGACCACGGGCGTGAGCAAGCTCAAGCAGGCCAACGGCAAGCAGTTCCCCGGCGTGGACCCGCAAGCCCTGCGGTTCGACGCCGCGACGGGCGAGGTGCTGTGGGCCGACGCGGGCAGGCGTTCGCCCGCCTCGCTGGTCGACCCGGCCGTGCGCGTTGCCCGGCCGAACGGCTCGTTCGTCAGCCAGTACGCCACGCCGGACGTGCTGAAGGTCGGCACGGCGGGCGTCGGCCCGAAGTCCGGCCAGTCCCTCAGCGGCCTCGCGCTGACCGGTGACGGCCAGGCGGTGCTCAGCGCCGTGCGCGGCCCGCTCCTCCAGGACGGCGACGCGACCCGGCTGACGTTGCAGGACCGGGCGACCGGTGAGCTGCTGGTGCAGTTCGCCTACCGCCCGGACGCGGTGGCGGGCAACGGGATCGGCGAGATCCTGCTCGCGGGCGACAGCCGGTTCCTGGTGCTGGAGCAGGCGGGCGCGAACTCCGCGAAGCTCTACGAGATCGACTTCGCCGCGGGCGCCACCAACGTCGGCGAGTTCCCGGCGCTCGCGGGCGTCGACTACCTGCCGATCGCCAAGCGGCTGGTGCTGGACCTGTCCCAGCTCGGCCTGGGCTCCGTGGACGACATCGAGGGCGTCACCTGGGGCCCGACCCTCCCGAGTGGCGAGCGCACGCTGGTGTTCGTCTCGGACAACGGCCTGGACGCCGCCAAGTCCACACAGTTCATCGCCGTGAAG
>NZ_JBHYHC010000137.1:0-24303 GCF_042738955.1 Umezawaea sp. NPDC059074 | reverse complement strand
ATGATCACCTCGGTGGTCGCGCTGGCCCTGACGGCCGGGCTCGGCCTGGTCGGGTCGTCCCTCGACGAGGACGCCAGGTCGCAGGCCACGATCGAGACCGTGGGCCGGATCTCCGACGGGTTCCGGCCCCCGGCCGACGAGACCGTGGTGGTGTGGCGCGACAAGGGCAAGATCGAGGAGTCGACGCCGGTCGTGCTCGACGAGCCGGAGAAGTGGCGGGCTGGGCAGGAGGTCCGGCTCCGGTACGACCTCGACGAGGGCAGGGACCCGAGCGCGACCGCGGGCACCAGGAAGTCCGAGCGGAACACCGTGATCATGCTGGAGCCGGGGATCCGCCACGCGGGCGAGGACACCGCCTGGGACTTCTGGTGGCCCGCGGCGGTGATCGGCTCCGCGTTCGCGCTGGCGCTGCTGGCGTGGACGGCCCGGTGGCTGCTCAACCGGTCGGCCGCGGCGGCGGACCCGATCCCGATGCGGGTCCTCGTGGTCCGCAGCCGCGGCAACGTCCAGCGGGTCGACAACGGCACCGTCGCGCACCTGCTGCTCGCCCCGGCCGACTCCCCCTTCGACCCCGCCCGGCTCGAACGGGTGGTGCCGCGGATCCTGCCCGGCACGCGCTGGCAGCGCGTGCACTGGGACACGACGATGGAGCACATCGCGCCGGGCCAGGTGCTCGCCGTGCGCGAGAGGACCGGGTTCGGTCGCCGGGCGGTGGTCGAACACCCGTCCGGCCACCGGTTCCAGCCCGCAGGCGGACTGCGGGACCAAGGCCCGCGCGGCATGGTCCACACCGTCCAGTTCCTCCGCCCCTACCCGCGGGCCATCGAGCACGTCCGGATGCCGTTGATCATCTGGCTGCTCCCGTTCGTCGTCGGCGGCTCCGTCGGGACGAACACCGGGTTCGTCTTCGGCTCGGTGCTGTTCGTCGCCGGGACGTCCATCGCGGTCTCGTTCGCGTGGGCTTGGACGGGTCCCGCGCCGAACGACGTCTGACCCGTCCGCGGCGGACCTACCAGGCGACGGGCCCGTCCTCGTCGAAGAAGCCGCCGGTGGGGCCGTCGTCGGCCAGGGTCGCGAGGCGGACCGCGCTGGTCGCGCCCTGCTCGGCCGTGCGGTACCCGGCGTGGTTGTTGAGGTCGGTGGCGCAGTAGCCGGGGCAGGCCGCGTTGACGCGCAGGCCCGGTTCGGCCTTGGCGTACAGGACGGTCACGGCGTTGAGGGCGGTCTTGGACGGGACGTAGGCCAGCGACGGCGGGGACTGGCTCGTCGGGATGCCCGCGAGGGAGCCGACCGTGCTGGACACGTTGACGATCCGGCCGTGCTCGGACTTCCGCAGCAGCGGGAGCAGGGCGTCGGTGAGGGCGATGACGCCGAACACGTTGGTGTCGAACACCTCCCGGATCGTCGGGACGTCGGCGTCGCCGGGGGCGTTGAGCCTGCCGCCGGTGATGCCCGCGTTGTTCACCAGGACGTCGAGCCGCTCCAGGCCCGCCGCGGCCCGCCGGATGGACTCCGGGTCGGTCACGTCGAGCTGCACGAACGTCGCCCCGACCTCGGCGGCCGCCTTCTCGCCCTTCTCCGGGTCCCGCGCGCCGAGGTAGACGGTGAGGCCTTGGTCGACGAGCTTCTTCACGATCTCCAAACCGATGCCCTTGTTGGCCCCGGTCACCAGTGCTGTGGTCATGTCACCCAGTGTTGTCGCAGGTCAGCGCGGGGTCCAAGACCATCTGGGTGGGTATCGATACCCTGGGAGTATGGATTCACGGGAGCTGCGCTACTTCGTGGCGGTCGCGGAGGAGCTGAACTTCGGCCGGGCCGCGACGCGGCTCGGGATCGCGCAGCCCCCGCTGTCGCGCACCATCCAGCAGCTCGAACGCCGGATGGGCGTCACGCTCCTGGACCGCACGAGCCGCGCGGTCGCGTTGACCACCGCGGGCGAGGTGCTGCTGCACGAGGGCAAGCGGGCGCTGTCGGCGTTGACGGCGGCGGAACGGCGGGCCCAGCGCGCGGGCGGGGCGAACCTGGTGCTGACGATGAAACCGCTCAGCGACGGCGGTCTGCTGGAGAAGATGCTGGCCACGTTCGCGGCGGACCCGGCGGCGGTCGACGTGGAGATCCGGATCTGCGGCATCGGCGAGCAGGCGACGCTGCTGCGCGAGGGCGAGGTGGACGTGGCCCTGCTGCGGTTCCCGCACGACGAGCCGGACGGGTTCGCCTACCAGGAGCTGCTGACGGAGCAGGACGTGGCGATCCTGCCCCTCACGCACCGGCTGGCCGACCGCAAGTCGCTGACCATGGCTGACTTGAGCGGCGAGGTGCTCCCCCGGTGGCCGGGCCGCCCGCCCAACGGTGGTCCGCTGGTCCGCGACTCCGCGCAGCTGCTCCAGCTCATCTCGCTGGGCCGGGCGATCGCGCTGCTGCCCGCGTCGGTCCTGCACCACCTGCGCACGGACCTGACGAGCGTCCCGGTGGTCGACGCCCCGAGTTCCACGCTGGCCATCGCGTGGCCGGAGGACACCCGGTCCCGGCCGCTGGCCGCGCTCGTCGAGGCCGCGGTCACGGCCGCAGGTGGGCGAGCGCGGTGATGATCCGCTCGGCGATGTCCGCGGGCCACGGGTAGGCGACCGTCACGGCCCGCTGGTGGGCCAGCCCGTGCAGCCCGATCCACAGGGCGACCCCGTCGGCGGTGAGGTCGTCGCTGGTGGCGATCCCCGCCTGGACACAGGCGTCGAGCGCGTCGACCAGCAGCTTCATGCTCGCGTCGCCGAGTGAGGCGAGGTCGGCCTCGGTCACGGTGGTCGCGGCCAGGTCGGGCATCCAGAGGCCGCCGAACATCGTGCGGTAGCGGCCGGGGTGGCGCTGGGCGAACTCCAGGTACGCCTCGCCGAGGGTGAACAGGCGGGTGCGGGGGTCGTCGCCCGCGCCCGCCAACGCGGCCAGCAGCTCCGCCTCCAGTTCGGCGAAGGCCTGCCGCACCACGGCCATCATGATGCTCGGCTGGTCCGGGAAGTGCCGGTAGATCGAGGGCGCGGCGATCCCCACGCGCCGGGCCACCGCGCGCAGCGTGACCGCCCCCTCGTCGCCGGTCTCGTCGAGCAGGTCGACCGCCGCGGCCACGATGTCGTCGCGCAGGCGAGCGCCTTCCCCGCGGGGGTTGCGGGCGCGGGTCGTCGTCTTGTCCACCATGGCCGTCAGCTTACAGGACAAAACTTACTCGTGTTAGGCCTTGCGCTCGCTTCGCTAACAGTCGTAGCCTTACGACCGTAACTACAGCGGCTCGACCCGAGGAGAACCCCGTGAACAGCACCGTCACCACCACCCGCGCCACCGAGGTCGTCCTGCCCGGCAAGGTCGAGGTGGACGGTCTCGAGATCACCGTCCGCGACCTCCCCGCCCCCGCCGCGGGCCAGGTCGTCCTGCGGATGGACGCGACCGGCGTGTCCTTCGCCGAGCAGCAGATGCGCCGCGGCAAGTACTACGACCAGCCCGCGTTCCCGTTCGTGCCCGGCTACGACGTCGTCGGCACGGTCACCGCCGTCGGCGCGGACGTGGACGCCGCCCTGGTCGGCGGTCGGTTCGCCGCCGTCACGAAGATCGGCGGCTGGGCCAGCTCCCTGCTGGTCGAGGCGGCCGACCTGGTGGCCGTGCCGGACGCCGTGTCCGCGGCGGCCGCGGAGACCGTGGCGGTCAACGGGGTCACGGCGTGGCAGATGATGCACCGGTCCGCGAAGGTCCCCGCGGGCGGCACGGTCGTCGTGCTGGGCGCGAACGGCGGCGTCGGCTCCACACTCGTGCAGCTCGCCCTCCACGCCGGGATGACGGTCATCGGCACCGCGTCGCCCCGGCACCACGACGCCCTGCGCGAGCTGGGCGTGACCCCGGTCGACTACCGCGACCCGGCGATGTACCAGCGGATCCGGGCGATCGCGCCGGACGGCGTGGACGCGGTGTTCGACCACGTCGGCGGCGCGGCCATCGCCGACTCGTGGGCCCTGCTGCGCAAGGGCGGGACGCTGGTGTCCTACGGCACCGCCGCGACGAAGGACGACGAGGGCAACTCGCAGCTGCCCGTGCTGAAGTCGTTCGCCCGGCTGCTGCTGTGGAACTACCTGCCCAACGGCAAGAGCGCCCTGTTCTACAACTTCTGGGCGGGCAAGCGGTTCCGCCCGGCCGCGTTCCGCGCCCGGCTCCGCGACGACCTCACCAGGGTGCTCGCGCTGGTGGCCGACGGCGTCCTGTCCCCGCAGATCGCCGCGGAGTTCCCGCTGTCCCAGGCCTCGAAGGCGTTGGCGCTGGCCGAGTCGCGCACGGTCGCGGGCAAGGTCGTCATCGTCCCCGACGCGCCCCGGTCATGACCGTCGGGGCGCCGCGCGCGAGGAACCGCCGTGGCGAGGGCGACCTGCTGCGCGCCGAGATCCTGGCCGCCGCGACCGACCTGCTCGACGCCGCCGGGGACGCGCGGGCCGTGACCCTGCGAGCCGTGGCCCGCGGTGTCGGGATCGCCGCCCCGTCGATCTACCCGCACTTCCCGGACCAGCTCTCCATCGTGGTCGCCGTCGTGCGGCGGGCGTTCACCGAGCTGACCGACTGGCTCCGGTCCGCCGCCGACGCGGCGGGCGAGGACCCCCGGCGGCGGCTGCACGCCGTCTGCCGGGCCTACCTGGACTTCGCCCGCCACCACCCCGAGCGCTACCGCACGATGTTCGGCGGCATCTGGACCGCCGACCGCGCCGTCTCCCCCGCCGTGCCCGCCGACCTGGGCTCGGACGCCCTGCGGCTCGTCACCGACTGCCTGACCGCCTGCGTCGCGGCGGGCCAGTGCACCAGCACCGATCCCGCCGCCGACGCGGTCGCGCTGTGGGTGGGCCTGCACGGGCTCGCCCACCAGCGGGCCGTCTCCCCGGCGTTCCGCTGGCCCGCCGACATCACCCGGCGGATCGCCGATCCCCTGTCCCACCTCGTCCCCTGACTCCCGGAGGCACCAGCCATGAGCACCGCGACCCTCACCGCCCCGACCACCGTCCGCGCCGTCCGCACGGGCGAGGTCGACAACCGCGCCACCTACGTCAGCTTCGGCCTCGCCTACGTCCTCGGGCACGGCGCGGCCGCCCTCACCAAGGGCGCGGACCCACTGGTCGCCCTGCCCGGCTGGCTGCCGATGACCCTGCTGGGCCTCGGCCTCGCCGCGGGCACCTACTACAGCACCCGCGCCGCGCTCCGAGCCCAGCGCGGCGCGGCCGAACCGGAGGTCCTGTCCGGACAGCTGCTCGGCGCGTCGTGGGTCACCGGCTTCGCCGCCCTGTTCCTCGCCATCACCGGGCTGGCGTCCACCGTGGACGTCGGCGACCTGCAAACCGTGCTCTGGCCAACGGGTTCCGGCCTCGTGGTCGGCCTGCTCTACCTGGGCGAGGGCGCGGCCCGCCGTAACGTCCTGCACTACTGCCTCGGCACGTGGCTGGCCCTGGTCTCCGCCGCCGCCCTCTTCCTGGACTCGACCGGTCCCTTCTGGGTGCTCACGGTCGCCGGCGGTGGCGGTTACGCGGTCTCGGCGCTCCTGGAACGCCGCCGCCTCGCCGCGCTGGCCTGACCGTCACCCCACCTCCAGCACGCGGTCCAGCCGGAGCGGCAGCGTCCGCTGCCGGGTCCCGGTGGCGTGCCAGACCGCGTTGGCGATGGCGGCGGCGGTGCTCACGGTCCCGATCTCCCCGACGCCCTTGAGGCCGGAGGGGTCGTCGGGCTCGTGGTCGGCCACGAAGTGCGCCTCCACCTCGGGGACGTCGGCGTGCGACGCGATGTGGTAGCCGGCCAGGTCGGTGTTGAGGTGCCTGCCCGACACCGGGTCGCGAACGCCCTCCTCGTGCAGCGCCATCGACAACCCCATGATCATCCCGCCGACGAGCTGGCTGCGCGCGGTCAACGGGTTGACCACCCGGCCGACGGCGAACGTCCCGAGCAGCCGCCGCACCCGCACCTCCCCGGTCGCCAGGTCGACGGCGACCTCGGCGAACACGGCGCTGAAGGCGTGGCGCTCCTTGGGTTCCAGCGCGCCGATCGCCTGGGCGGTGTCGGCCGTGACCGTCAGCGGCCTTTCCGGGTCGGACAGCCGTTCGCGCATCGCGGCAGCGGCCTCGGTGATCGCCCACGACCACGACGTCGTGCCCCTGGAACCGCCGGCGACCCAGGCGAACCCGAGGTCGCTGTCGGCGATGCGGAGCCGGATCCGCTCGGCGGGCACACGCAGCGCGTCGGCCGCGACGGCGGTCAGCGCGGTGCGGGCACCGGTGCCGATGTCGGTGGCGCCGATGGCCACCGTGAACGTCCCGTCCGCCTCCGCGGTGATCGCCGCGGACGACGGGATCGCCCCGGAGCTGAACGACGCCACGGCCACCCCGGTCCCGACCAGCAGAGGGCCTTCGCGCCGGGTCCGAGGCCGGTGGTCGCGGTCGGCCCAACCGAACCGGCGGGCACCGTCCCGCAGGCACGCCACCAGGTTCCGGCCGCTGAACGGCAGGCCGGACACCGGGCCGACGACGGGCTCGTTGCGCAGCCGCAGCTCGATCGGGTCCAGGCCCAGCCGGGCGGCCACCTCGTCCACCGCCGACTCCAGGGCGAACGAGCCGGGCGTCGCTCCCGGTCCGCGCATGGAGAACGGCGGCAGGGTGTCGACCGGGACCGCCGTGAGGCGGGTGCGGATCGCGGTCGCGGCGTAGAGCGTCTTGGTCAGCTCGGCGCAGTTCTCCACGTACTCCGCGAGCGGCGACACCGAGTACGCCGGTTCGTGGTGGATGGCCCGCAGGCGGCCGTCCGGGTCGGCGCCGATCCGGACGCGCTGGTCGGTCGCGGGCCGCATCGAGGTCGCCAGGAACACCTGCTCACGGGTGAGCGCGACCCGCACCGGCCTGCCGAACCGCGTCGCCGCCATCACCGCGAGGATCAGCTGCGGGCCCACCCCGCCCTTGCCGCCGAAGCCGCCGCCGACGTGCTCGGACCGGACGCGCACCTGGTCGGGCCGCAGGGAGAACAGCGCGGCCAGCGTGCCCGCGGCGAAGAACGGCCCCTGGTTGGCGTCGATCGCCTGGAGGCGGTCGCCCTCCCACCACGCCGTCACGGCGTGCGGCTCCATCGCGCAGCAGTGCTGCTCGGGCGTGCGGTACCGCGCGCCGACGACCACCGCCGACGCGGCCAGCTCGGCGTCCACGTCGCCGACGTCCGCGTCGGGGCCGTAGATCGTCAGCGCGGGCCGGGCCGCGGGGTGCTCCGCCGAGAACGCCGTGTCGTGCGGCTCCTCCACGTAGGTCACCGGCAGCGCCCCGGCCGCCGCCCTGGCCTGTTCGAGCGTCTCGGCCACCACGAGCGCCACCGGACGGCCCGCGTGCGGGACGACGTCGTCCTGGAGCAGCAGAAGTCCCGCGTCCGGGCCGAAGAACATGCCCGCCTCGGGGTTGAGCCGGGGCGCGGAGCGGTGGTCGATCACGCCCAGCACGCCGGGCATCCCCAGCACGGCGGCCGTGTCGATGGACCGGATCCGGCCGCGCGACACCGTGGACACGACGACCCACCCGTGGAGCAGGTCCTCGACCGGCTCGTCCGCGGCGTAGCGCGCCCGCCCGGTCACCTTGGCCCGGCCCTCGATCCGGGGCCGAGCGGTCCCCACCTCGCTCATCCCTCGCCCCTCTCCCAGAGATCGGTCAGGGTGGACACGACCAGGTTCCGGGCCAGGTCCACCTTGTACCCGTTGTCGCGCAACGGTCGCGCGGCCGACAGTTCGGCGTCGGCGGCGACCCGGAACCGGTCCGCCGTGGCGGGACCGCCCAGCAGCACCGCTTCCGCCGCCCGCGCGCGCCACGGCCGCGAGGCCACCCCGCCGAACGCGATCCGCACGTCGCTCACCAGTCCTTCGTGGACGGTCAGCGCGGCGGCGATCGACACCGTGGCGAAGGCGTAGGACGCGCGCTCGCGGACCTTCCGGTACCGCGACCACCGCGCCACCTCCGCGTCCGGCAGGTGGACCGCCGTGATCAGCGCGCCCGCCGGCAGCACCGTCTCCCGGTGCGGCGCGTCGCCGACCGGTGGGTAGAAGTCCGCCAGCGGGACCTCGCCCGCACCGTCGAGCGTCTCGTAGCGCACGACGGCGTCGAACGCCGTCAGCGCCACGGCCAGGTCCGACGGGTGGGTGGCCGCGCAGTGGTCGGTCAGCCCGAGGACGGCGTGGTTGTGGTGCTCCCCCGCGATGGCCGGGCACCCGCTGCCGGGCGCCCTCCTGTTGCACGGCTGCGAGGTGTCGGCGAAGTAGCCGCACCGGGTCCGCTGGAGCAGGTTGCCGCCGACCGTGGCCATGTTCCGCAACTGGCCCGACGCGCCCGCCAGGACCGCCTGGCTCACCGCCGGGAACCGGCGGCGCACCTCGGAGTGGGCCGCGACCGCGCTGTTGGTGGTCATCGCACCGAGGACGAGGCCGTCGTCCGCCTCGCGGACGCCGTCGAGCGGCAGGAACCGGACGTCCACCAGTCGCGCGGGCGCCTCGACGCCGACCTTCATCAGGTCCACCAGGTTCGTGCCGCCGCCGAGGTAGCGGGCCCCGTCGGTCTCGGTGACCAGGGCGAGCGCCTCGCGGACCCCGGTCGCGCGCCGGTAGGAGAACTCCCTCATCGCGCCGCCGCCTCCAGCACCGCGCGCACGATCGCCGGATACGCCCCGCACCGGCAGAGGTTGCCGCTCATCCTCTCGCGCACCTCCGCCGCGTCCAGGTCCGGCACGGGGCCGTCGGCGGTGATCGCGCTGGGCCAGCCCTCCGCGTGCTCGGCGAGCATCCCGACCGCCGAGCACAGCTGCCCCGGCGTGCAGTAGCCGCACTGGAGGCCGTCGAGCCGCACGAACGCCTCCTGCACCGGGACCAGGTCGCCGTCACCCGCGAGCCCCTCGACGGTGGTGATCTCCGCGCCCTCGGCCGCGACCGCCAACGTCAGGCAGGACACCACCCTCCTGCCGTCGAGCAGCACCGTGCAGGCGCCGCACTGACCCCGGTCGCACCCCTTCTTCGGCCCCGTGAGACCGATCCCCTCCCGCACCGCGTCGAGCAGCGTCGTGCGGTTGTCGACGGTCACCGGGTGCGCCACCCCGTTGACCCGCAGGGAAATCCCACCGCCGGTGTCACCGGACATCGCTCCTGCCCTCCTCTGGCCACTGTGGACGGACGTTCGCCGCTGTCCTCCATGCAACCAGCCGCGGACCGGAGCGGAGAGCCCAAAAGTGGCGGCTCACTGCACAATCCTCGCGATCCGGGTGGTCCCGGTCACGTGATGACGCGCAGGTGAACTTCCGCCGACCGGGCCCGGTCGGTTCGGCGAAGTCGACCAAGATCGTCCTCGGGCACTGGCATCCTCGGAAGCGTCGCAAGCCGTCGAAGGGAAGCCCGTGTCCGACTTCGTCTCCGTGGACGTGGCGCACCTGTCGCGCCTGAGCCAGGAGTTCCGGGACTCGGCGACCGCGCTGCGGGCGCGGATCCAGGAGTTCGAGGCGCAGACGGCGAACACCAACGGCGCCTACGGCGAGACCCCCAACGCCGCCGCGGCCGAGCGCGAGTACCAGGCGACCGCGCGGGAAACCCTGGCGCGACTGGAGAAGATGCACAGCGACCTGCTCGCCACGGCGGGCACGCTCGACGAGCAGGCCCGGATGTACGACACGACCGCGCACGACGCCGAGCACGACGTCGACGACCTGAACCGGTCGGTCTGATGGGGGACGCGCTGGCCGAGGTCGGCCTCACCAGCCCCGGCGGCGACGCCCCCACCCTGCACCGCAACGCCCAGGGCTGGGCCGACATCTCGGCGTTCCTCGACCAGCACAGCGCCCGCGTCGCGGACCTCACCGCCTACGGCGTGTCGAACTGGCAGGGCCCCGGCGCGGAGGCGTTCGCCCAGCGCGCCCAGGTGCTCGCCCAGGACGCCGCGGGCACCGCGCAGACCACGGCCACGATCGCCGCCGAACAGCAGCAGCACGCCAAGACCCACGAGATGGTCGTGCAGATCATCACCGAGCTCGCGGTGCAGATCGGCGTGATGCTGGCGTTCTACGCCGCCGCGGCCGCGTTCCCCGCGCTGCTCGCCTGGGCGCAGGCGTGGCTCACGTACCTCATCACCACCGGCGTCCGCGTCCTGCGGATGCTCGCCTCCGCGCTCAACGCCCTGGTCCGCTTCCTGGTCCGCGCCCGCGCGTGGATCACCAAGGTCATGGACCTGTCCTGGAAGACCTCCCGGTTCACCGTCGGCTACGGCCGAGCGGCGGTGGAGGGCGTCCGCGACATCGCCATCGACCTCACCGCGAACCTCGTGTCGCACGGCATCCAGGGCAAGAAGATCGACCCGGCGCAGCTCTTCATCAGCGCGGGCATCAGCGGCGTCGGCGGCGGGCTCATCGGCGGGCTGGAGAAGAGCGGCTACAAGAAGGTGCTCGACGAGGCGGGCCACGTGAAGCTCGGCGACGACGGGCTGCCGAAGTTCGTCACGTTCGACAAGCAGCTCAAGGTCTCCGGTCCCCCGCCCGCGCCCAAGCCGCCGCCCGTCGTCACGAACGCCTCGCGACTGCTGGACGACGCCAAGGGCGCGTACGGCGCGGCGCGCGACCTCGGCGTGCGCGGCACCCGCGGCGAGGGTGACAAGCTCGCGGCCGACCTCGGTGGCGCTCGCGCGGCCCACGCCGACGCCGTGGCGAGGAACGTCCGGGCCACGGCCGACGTCCACCGCACCACGACCGACCTCGCCGACTCCGCCCGCACCGTCCGGGCCTACGACAACGCCGCGTCCGCCGCCAGGACCCGTGCCGCCGAGGCCGAGACGATGCTGGACGTCTACCGCACCACCGGCAACGCCAAGTGGATCGACGACGGGGTCCGCGACCTCGCCGACGCCCGCCGCACCGTGACCGCCGCCGACTCCGGCCTCGCCGACGCCAGGACCGCGTACGCCAAGGCCCAGGACGACCTCGCCGCCGCGACCCGCGACGCACAGCGGTCCGGCGACGACATCACCGCGGCCGCCGCCCGCCGCGACGCCGCGGCCGCCCGCGAACAGGCGTGGCAGACCCTCGTGGACGCCCGAGCCGCCGCCCGCGACCAGACCACGATCGGCGAGCAGCTCGCGTTCATGCGCGCGCAGAACGACTGGGCCCAGTCGTTCGGATCCCCCAAGCAGTGGCGCGAGACCCTCTTCTACGACGTCCCCAAGGACGTCGTCAAGGGCATGTCCACCAACGCCGCCAAGTCCGCCGTCGAGGTCGCCAGGGGCAACGGCGACCCGAACGACATCTGGAAGGACGCGCTCCTCGGCGGGGCCACGGGCGCGGTGCGCGGCGGCGTGAACTCGGTCGCGGGCAACACCGCGTTCCCCTCCGGGGCGATCGAGGAGACGCTGTGGAAGATCGGCAGCAAGACCATGGACGACTACGCGCGCCGCAAGATCGAGGAAGCCACGTACGGCAAGTAGCGGCCCGGCGCTGAGCGCATTTTCGTCAGCGCCGATGTCTTGGCGGTACCGGCATTTCCGGCGAGGGCGTTTTTCAGTCAACACTGAAGCAATAGAGGTAACCGCTCCGGTGACCCTGGTCGTGGAGCGCGACTCGAACGCGACGGTTTTTGTCGGTGGTGGTTGCTAGCTTTCGCGGGTGATCCAGAACGAGCTGATGACGGCCGCCGAAGACCTGTTCGAGGGCCAGTGGTTCCTGCACGTGCCCGCACCGGGGATGCCGGGGTGGCCGTTGCAGGTGGCGACCCGTGAACTCGACGGGCCGTCGGTGCGGATCGTCACCACCGACGACGTGCGGGAGGTCGTGTCCTACGCGCGCGACCGGCAGGTCCCGTTGCTGCGGAGCTGATCGTGACGATCGTTCACGTTTCTGCCGAGCGGAGTTCACGGGGAGTGCGCGGGTGGAGCCCTAGGGTGATCACCACCTGCTCACCCGAAGGGTTCCCCTGTGACAAACCGCCTTCGCACCAGCGTCGCCGTGCTCGCCGCCGTCACGGCGCTGACGGTCGGCGTCCCGGCCACGGCCTCCGCCGCGCCGCTCGCCCTGCCGTCGTACGAGACGTGGATCTCGGACGTGACCGCGGTGACCGACACGGCCTCGGCGTACCTGCGCACCCGCCTGCCCGACCCGGCGGCGCGGACCGCGATCGTGCTGGACATCGACAACACCGCCCTCCAGACCACCTACCGGCCCGCCATCACCACCCCGGCGACGGAGCCGGTGCTCGCCGTCGCCAAGCAGGCGTCGGCGGCGGGCGCGGCGGTGTTCTTCGTGACGGCCCGCCCCGAGGTGCTGGGCTGGCCGACGGAGGGCAACCTCAAGGCCGTCGGCTACCCGGTCGCCGGGATCTACCTGCGGCCGTGGTTCAACTTCGACTCCGACGAGAAGATCAAGACCGCCGCGCGCACGTCCATCGAGAAGCTGGGCTACCGGATCGTGGCGAACATCGGCAACAACGACAGCGACCTCGCGGGCGGGCACGCCGACCGCGGGTTCAAGCTGCCGGACTACGACAAGCAGCTCTCCTGACGGGCGTCCCGGCTCGCGGCTGACCGCCGCGGGCCGGGGCACGGGTCAGGCCAGGGTCGCGTAGTCGGCGCGGAACAGCCAGTCGGCCGAGTCGGCGGGGTTGGAGTCGCCGTACAGGAAGTCGAACGAGGTGAAGTTGCCGACGACACCCAGGTCCTTGATGTGGTTGTCGCCCGCGTCGCCCGTGGCCAGGTTGTCCAGGTCGAAGCCGCGGATCACCTTCTCCCCCGCCACGGCCGCCCGCGACGCGCTGCCGACGGCGTGCGCCGAGCTCAGGATCGTGGTGATCGTGCCCAGCCGGGCGCGCGGCACCCAGACGTAGCTGACGTCGTAGGTGAAGCGGTCGTCGCCGTTCAGGTCGCGGAACGCGGTCGTCAACGAGCCGCCGTTCTCCAGGACCGCGATCCGGTCGAGGTGGTGGTCGGCGTTGTCGTAGGTGACCCGGAACCCGCTGAGCACGAACACGAAGTCGCCCGCGGGCCGGGTGTTCAGCGCCGTGGTGCACTGCCCGGCGCAGGTCCCGTGGAACGTGCCGGGCACCAGCCCGGTCGGGTCGACCCGCTGGTGCGACACGCGGTAGGTGTACTGGTCGTCGCCGTTCTCGTCGGCGAACCCGACCTCCACCGCGAACTGCTGCGGCAACGGCATCGCCGACACCGTGCGGATGTGGTGGTCCTCCGACGTGTAGTGGTACTGGAACCGCGACAACAACGGCGTGCCCGCCGCGAACGTCGTCCGGAACACCGTCCCGTTGGCCGTCCCGGACACCTCGTCCAAGGCCTGGATCCCCACCTGCGGAGCCGCGCCGGCCACACCGGCCATCCCCACCATGGCCACCGCCACGGCCCCGGCCAACACCTTGCGGCGCAAGAACTTCCGAGTGAACACAGTCTTCCCCTCGTAGAAACGACACCCCGTCCCGAGCGGCCCACCAGCCCGACCACCCACACACCGAGGCGTTCCACCCCCGTTCCACGCCGTTCCACCGGAGATCAGGAACCCGAGTCCCGCAGCCACGCACCGAGGGTCGCGTAGTCGGCGTCCCGCAGCCCATGGCGTGGATCGACGCGGTGCAGGAGGGCAGGTCCGGGGTGGTGAGCGGCGACCCAGGCGCGGTCGGTGTCGGCGCTCTCGTCGTCGACCCAGGCGAACGGCCGTCCGCCCGCCCACTCGACCAGGGCGAGGGTCTTCCAGTGGAGCCCGTTCCCCGCGTCGAGGGCCGACGGCGGGTGGGGATCGGTGGTCGGTGCGAAGGTCGGGTGGTGGGTCGTGCCGAAGGGGATGAGGGGGCCGTCGACGTCGAGGAAGAGCATGGGGCGCGGTGCGGGCACGGGCGGACGGTAGTCGGGGTCGGTGGTGAGGTCGGGTGTGAGGAGGTCGTCGGGCTCCTGGGCGCGCCGGAGTGGGTGGTGGCGTGAAACGATCTCCTGAGCGCCCGCGACACCTCGGGTGTGGCCGCCGTTCGCCAGGGGGATCGTCGATGATCGTGATCGTGCCTGCCCGAGTGCCGGGGACCGGCACCGCCGCCGCGTCGGAGCCGCGGTCATGAGCGGCGTCCGGTTGGCCCGCGACTACGACCCCGGCGAGGTGTTCGCCGATCAGCCGCTCGGCGCGCGGTTCAGCGCCGACCTCGTCCACCTGCTGGAGGGGGTGCGTGCGCCTGCCGCTACTAGCGACTGGGAGGCGTGGCTGCGGGAGGTGGAGGCCGTGTTCGGGCCGACGTTGACCCGGCTGGTGTTCCCGCTCGACGGGCCGGTGGCCGTGCCGGACGTGCCGCAGGCGAACCGGCAGCGGTGCCGCACGTGGGCGCGGCGGTGGATCGAGGCGGCGACGACGGCTCCGCTGCCGTGGTCGGCCGCGCGGATGGCCGTGGCGCGGCTGTACCTGCTGCTGCTCGCCGCGGGGGTGTGGGGCGCGGACGAGGGCTGGCGCGCGGACCTGCGGGACCTGGTGCTCGCGCTCGTGCCGACGGACGCGGAGGACCAAGAGTCGCCCGGCCAGGTCATGACGCACCAGACGTCGGTGATCGCGGTGTGCCTCGCGCTGCTGCTCCAGGACGCCAGTCCGCACGGCGGCGGCAGGCACGACGCCATCGCCAAGACCGCGTGGGACACGGCGGGCGAGTGGGCGGCCTTCGCGGAGCCCGAGGTGGTCGCGCGCTACCTGCACGTCTCCGACCAGGCCTACGCCCGCGTCGCCACCGAGGCCGAGGTCGCCGCCGTGATCGACCTGGCCATGGCCGCGGCCGACGACCCGCACGCCGAACTCCGCGACGCGTTCGAGCGCGAGGGCGTGCCCGCGACGCTCGTCGACGGCGTCTGGGTGGTCGACGGCGAGTTCCGCAACCCGCGCCGGGTCGCGGCCCAGGTCGCGACGATGGCGGCCCCGGCGTGCGTGGTGCTCGCCCGCAACGCGACCAAGGCCGCCCTCGTCCTGCGCGACGGCCCGACCGTGGTCATCGCCGAGTCGACCGCGCCGCGCTGGCGGATCTACCGGCTGACCCCGCTGAGCACCCCGCTGTCGCTGCTCGGCGGTGACGACGGCCTGCCCAGTTCCGGCACGCAGCACCCGCTGTCGCCGGTCCCCCAGCCGATCCGCGACCTGGCCGAGGCCGCGGGCGTGGACCTCCTGATGCTCATGGCCGCGATCCGCATCGCGTCGCCCACGGTCCGGGGCACGCGCTAGCGGCCGGTGACGTGCAGGACCGCGTCGGCCCCGTCCAGGGTCGGCCGGTCCAGCGGGAAGTAGCCCTGCGCCGGGGTGGTGTCGGTCCGGGTGCGGGCGGGTGCGACGTCGTGCGCCCGCACCAGGCCCCAGCCGGTGACCGCGTGCTGGAGCGCGCCCTCGTAGGTGTCCGGGTCGGGCTCGCCCAGCCCGAGCGCCGCGCTGCGGCCCAGACTCCCCGCGACGAACGCGTACCGCTCCCCCACCAGCGCCCCGACGATGGAGCCCGCGCTCGACCAGCACAGGTCCATCCCGCCCAGGTGCCACCGGCTCGGGTTGCGCTGGAGGTGGAGGTTCTGCGCGAAGACCAGCGTCGGACCCCTCCCCGTCTCGGCCGCGCGGATGTCGAGGAGGTTGCGGGCCATGAGGGCGTCGCGGACACCGAGCTGGCGGGACACCCGCGTGGCGCGCTCGACGTGCTCCGCCGACTGCCGGTGGTAGCGCAGCAGGCCCAGCCCGGCGGTGAGGTGGACCTCGGCCCTGGTCCACGCGGCCCGCGAGGTGGCCGCGATCAGCTCCGGGGCACGCGCGTGCAGCGTGACGAGCAGGTCGTCGGCGATCACCCGCAGCCGGTCGGCCTCGGGCGTGGCCCCGACGGACTCGTTCGGGTCCATGATCGCCTCGGTCCGGCTCCACCGCTCGTCGTCGCCCGCGAGCGCCGCGAGGTCGACGTCGAGCCCCAGGTAGGCGCGGACGTGGTCGAGGTGGCGCAGCGGGCTGGGCGCGCTCATCATCTCGATCGGGGCGTCGAAGCCGTGGAACGCCACCCGGTCCGCGGGCGGGAGGTGCTCGTTGTGCTCGCGCAGCCAGGCGACCAGCCGCCGGTTGCCGTCCAACTCCCCGAAGCCGGGCGAGAAGCCCTCCCGCATGACGCCGTCGAGCGTTCCCCCTCCCCCGCGCACGTAGTCGTCCACGGCGAGCGCGGCCACGCGGTCGGTCTCCAGGGCGACGGACCGGAAGCCGAGGTCGACCAGCCGGACCAGCAGGTCGTTGCGGATCAGCGGGAACGCCGGTTCGAGGTGGGTCGGCTCGCCGAGGGCCAGCAGGTCGCATGACGGGGAGAGGAAGTCACGGATGTCCATGGGCTTCAACCGTATCGTTGAAGCTCTTGTGGAGACTTCACCGCGCTCTGCCAGCCGGTTTCGAAGAAAAGCCTCAACTCGGCGGAAAGAGGTGTGACACCTGTGCCACGGCCGGACAGGTAGTGGGTGTAAGGCGGATGAAGGGGCGCGATGAGCAGTGACGACGATCGTGAACGGCGCTTCCGGGCGCTGCACGGGAACACCTACGCCGACCTGCTGCGGTTCGTCGGCAGACGGGTGCCGTGGAGCGAGGCGGAGGACGTGGTGGCCACCGTGTTCCTGACGGTGTGGCGGCGGCTGGACGACGTGCCGGAGGACGCGCGGCCGTGGCTGTTCGGCATCGCCCGCAACGTCCTGGTCAACCAGGCGCGCGGGTGGTCGCGGAAGCGGGCGCTGGACGTGCGGATCGAGGCCGAGCCGGAACGCGTGGAAGCCGACGGCGCGGAGCGGACGGCGGCGCGGGTCGACCTGGAACGGGCGTGGCGGCGGTTGACGGCCGCCGACCGCGAAGTGCTGGCGCTGGTGGCGTTCGACGGCCTCACCGCCGCGCAGGCCGCGGAGGTGCTGGGGTGTCGCCGCTCCGCCTTCGCGATGCGGCTGGGCCGGGCCCGTGACCGGCTGGCGCGGGCGATGGGCCCGGCGGACAACGACGCACTGGACTGGACGGGAGCGCGGGCGTGAACGACATGGAGCAGCTCAAGGCGTTGGACCCGGCGCGCGGCCACGAGCCGTCGCCGGAGCAGTGGGCCCGTGCCCGCGCGGACGTGGAGCGGATCGTGCGGGCTGCCCCCGCCAACCCGTGGCCGCGGCGGGCGGTGCTGGGCGCGGCCGCCGCGGCGGTCGCGGTGGGGATCGTGGCGGTGTCCACGGTCGTGCCCGGCGCGACCGAGAAGGCGTTCGCGTCGTGGACGCCGCGGCCCGGCACGGTCGAGGGCGAGCAACGGCTGGCCTTGGCGCGGACGTGCGCCACGTCGTGGGGCGGGACGTCGGTCGCGCCGGAGGACGTGCTGGTGGCCGAGAGCCGGGGCACGTCGTCGCTGGTGATCATGAAGAAGCCCGGCGGGGCGGTCGCGGAGTGCATGACCGTCGTGCCGGACGAGGTCTTCGGCTGGCAGCAGCTGACCGAGGGGCCGGTGGCCACGCCGCCGGGGACGACGACCACGTTGGAGACCATGAGTTCCCGCGGCAGTGGCGACTCGGCTTACTCCAGCATCGTCGGGCGCGTCGGGCCGGACGTGACGGGCGTGGACGTGCGGCTCGACGACGGCCGGGTCATCGGCGCGAGCGTGGCGTCGGGCTGGTGGACGGCGTGGTGGCCGGGTGAGCAGGGCGGGCAGCCGGAGCGGACGTCGGTCGTCGTGCACACCGCGGCGGGCAGCACGACGCACAACCCGATGGAGCTGCCCTAGTGGACCGGGAGGTCCGGCGTTCTCGGGGGACGCCGGACCTCCCGCCCGGTCAGAACAGGACGTCGTTGCAGAGGTAGAACGCCTCGGTGCTGTCCGGCAGCACGCGCTGCCAGATCGTGAAGATCACGTGCCGCCCGGACTTGCCGCTGGGCAGCCGCGTGGCGATCGAGTAGACGTCACCCGACAGCGGCGGGTTGCGGACCGAGTTGAACTGCTCCAGGTCCGACCAGCGCAGCGGCACCAGCGGGTTGTAGCCGTTCTTGGTGACGTACGACGTCCAGATGCCGTCGTGGTCGGCGGTCTCCTTGATCTTGAACGTGAACGCCGCGCCGGAGGTCAGCCGCGTGGCGGGCCAGTCGTTGCGGGCCAGGTTCAGCCCGGCGAACTTCAGCCTGCCCGCGCCGCACAGCTGGCCGTCCGGGATCAACGTCCGCGAGTTGCCCGCGGCGTCCAGCCGGTTGACCTCGTCCCAGTCGTAGAAGGCTTGCGTGCCACCGAGTTTGATGGCGGCCTTGCACGCGGCCGACCTCGGCTCCTCCGGGTCCTCGAGCAGCCCGCACTGGTAGGTGCGGCTGGGCGGGACCATGGTCGACCCGTGGGCGAACGCCGGACTGGCGGGCAGTACCGCGGAGAACACCAGCGGCACCGCCGCCAGCACGGCGAACACGGCGGCTTTCCAGCGCTTGGACATCACGGACTCCCTCTTCGAGTGGCGTCATGCAGTCGCGCGGCTCGACCCATGAGGATTCCGTGAGGATAAAATGGTCTAGTCCATTCCCGCTAGCGCTGTTCGGCGGAACCCGTACCAGCCCTCAGCCGCGCTCCTCGTCGATCCGGCTCGCCTCGTAGATGCCGGTGACGATGAACTCCTCGCGCTGCTCGTCCGACTCCGACTGGAGCACCGCCGTGGCGCGCGTCCAGACCTCGCTCCCCTGCACCGCCCGCTGCCACAGGGCGAAGACGAAGTCCCACGACGACCCGTCCAACTCCTCCTTCGGCACGTCGACCCACCCGATCTCGGCCGCGGCGGCGAGGCGCTGCCGATCGCGCACGGCCTTCTTCCCGTCCTCCACCCGATCGCGGTCGGCCGCCTCGAAGACGCCGACCTGGATGAACTCCCGGCAGGCCGACTCGCTGCCCAGGTTCGTGAACGCCGTCGCGGCGGCCTCCTTGACCTGGCTGCCCGCGCGGGCCCGCACCCACAGCGCGATGACGAAGTTCTGGTCCGTCATCGCGGCCATCGCGGGCGTGAACTCGACGCCCGCCGCCTGAGCCGCGGCGGCCTTCTCCTCGACACTGGACTCCGCCGCCTGCGCGGAAGCCGAAACGGACGGGCTCGGCGCGGCCTGCGCGGGCACCGCCACCACTCCGGCCACCACGGCGGCGGCCACGGACAGCGCGGTCATCCCGCGCACGCACACTCGAACCACACTGGATCCGGACATGGGTCGATCCCCCCTCGCACTGGTACGACTCGCCCGCGACCGTGGCACGGACCAGGCGTTGTTCACAACCCGTCGTGAGGATCACCACCGGCGGACTTTTCCCACCCCTGTGGGAGAAACCCGTACTCGGTCCACTGTGGACGAACTACAGCCCCGACGTGTCGTGCGGCTCCACGAGGCCGTGGTGGTGGGCGAAGCGGACCGCGTGGACGCGGTCGCGGAGGCCCAGCTTGGCCAGCACGCGGGACACGTGGGTCTTCACGGTCTGGGTGCCCACGTAGAGCTGGTCGCAGATCTCGGTGTTGGTGTAGCCCGCCGCCATCAGCAGGAACACCTCGTGCTCGCGGGCGGTCAGGCGGTCGATGCCCGGCGCCGGTTTCCGGGTGGGAGCGGTGGGGACGAGGGCGTCGGCGAGCCTGGGCGCGAGTCGACGGGTGATGGACGGGTCGATGTAGGTGTCACCCCGCGCGGCGACCCGGATCGCGGTCACGAGTTCTTCCGGCGGCAGGCTCTTGAGGATGAAGCCGTTGACGCCGGAGTCCAGTGCCTCGCGGACGTAGTCGTCGGCGTCGAACGTGGTGAGCAGGACGATCTTCAGGCTTCGGGGGGCCGAGGCCACGAGTTCGCGGGCGGTGGCGAGGCCGTCGAGCTTGGGCATCCGAACGTCGAGGACGACCAGGTCGGGGTTGTGGGTCCGGGTGGCCTCGACGGCGCTGTACCCGTCGCCGACGTCGGCCACGCAGGTCATGTCGGGCTGGGCGTCCAGGACCGCGCGCAGGCCGGAGCGGAACATGGCGTGGTCGTCGGCGATGACGATGCGCAGGGTCATGAGGTCGCTCCGGTCGGCATGGTCACGCTCGTCTCCCAGTACTGGCCGTCGGCGGTGGGGCCCGCCGTCGCCGTGCCGTCGAACGCCCTGGCCCGCTGGCGCATCCCCCGCAGGCCGCGGCCGGAACCCTGCTGGGCCACCGGGGACGTGCGCCGGGAGGTGAGCCGGTTGCGAGCGGTCAGGGAGACGGAGTCGACGCCGTAGTCGAGTTCCAGCCGGACGGCCGTGCCGTCGCCGTGGCGCAGCGCGTTGGTCAGCATCTCCTGCGCCACGCGGTAGAACGTGGTGTCCACGGCGGGCGGCAGCGGGCACGGGTCGTTGTAGACCGCGAGCGCCACGCGCAGGCCCGCGGCGCGGACGCCGTCGACCAGTTCCCGGAGCTTGCCCAGTCCCGGCAGGCCCGCGGACTCGCCGTCGTGCAGCAGGTCGAGCAGCCGCCGCAGGTCCACCATGGCCGCCCGGCCCGCCGACTCGACCGCGACGAGCGAGTCCGGCACGGGTCCGGCCAGGGTCATCCGGGTGGCGGCGGCGTGGACGCCGATCGCGCTGATGTGGTGGGAGATCACGTCGTGCAGGTCGCGGGCGATCGCCTCGCGCTCCCTGGTCACGGCCTCGCCGACCTCGGCCTGGGCGTCCCGCAGCTGCGCCTCGCGCTGGCGGCGCAACTCGTCGACGTACTCCTTGCGCGCGGTCGTGTACCGGCCGACCAGCCACGGCAGCACGGTGTTGGCGGTCACCAGGGTCACGACGGCGAACGGGTTCGTCGCGCCGCCGATCCACAGCGACGACAGCACGCCGAACGCCATCGCGACCACGGTCGCCGCCGCTGGCCTGCCCCGCAGCCACGCGCCCGCCCGGTACGCGGACACCAGCTGCCCGGCCGTGTTCACGCTCCGGCCGGGCAGGACGAGCGCCAGCGCCGGGAGCAGGACGGCGTGCGCCAGCGCGACCCACCCGGAGTACCGGGGCGCGGTCGCGAGCGCCGCGTCGGCGACCACCAGGCCGACCAGCACCACGGCCTCGAGCGGTCCCACCGCCTCCGGTCCCCTGGTCAGGAAGCTCACCGCGTCGGTGACCAGGCACACCGCCGCCACCAGAACCGACTGCCGCGCGAGGGATCGCGCCGTTCCTCCGTCGAACACGCGCACAGTCTGGCGGCCCGCGGCCACGCGGTAGTCACTCCCCAGGGGGACGCCGCGCGATGACATCGTCGTCGGACGAACTGGCTCCGACCCGTCTTGTCCGCCGGACAACGGCGGGTGAACCGAGGTTGCGCCGCGCAGCGGGTTACCGGTTGGCCGTTCCGGTGGGAAAATCCCCAGGTGACAACGTTGTCACCTTCCTCGCCCTGCAGGAGGAACCATGCGTCTTCGCACCGTCGCCCTGGCCGCCGTGACGATCGCGGCCCTCGCCGTCCCGATAGCGGCGGGCACCGCCCAGGCGGCGTCCGATCCGGCCCAGTACGTCAACGCGCTCGTCGGCACGAAACCCGGCGGCCCCGACTTCGGCCACGGCGGTGGCGCGGGCAACACGTTCCCCGGAGCCGTCGCGCCGTTCGGCATGCTCCAGTGGAGCCCTGACACCGTCACGCACCAGCACGGCGGCTACCACTACGACGACAACCGCATCCGCGGCTTCAGCCTGACCCACCTGTCGGGTCCGGGGTGCAGCGACTTCGGCAACATCCCGTTCATGCCGACCCTCGGCACCAGTCCGGTCGGCTACTACACGTTCAACCACGCCAACGAGATCACCCAGCCCGGCTACTACTCGGTGGCCTTCGACAACGGCCTGCGCACCGAGCTGACCGCCAACCAGCGTTCCGGCGTGGCCCGCTTCACCTACCCCGCGGGCCAGCGGGCCTCGCTGTCGGTCGACGCCGCCAAGGCGTTCAACGCCGCCAGCGGCACCATCACCATCGGCACGAACACCCTGTCCGGCTACACCGACAGCGGCGGCTTCTGCGGCGCGGGCAACCGGTACCGGCTGAACTTCACCGTCACGTTCGACCAGAACTTCAGCACCGCGGGCGTCGTCGACGCGCAGGGCAAGGTGGACGAGTCCCGGCGCACCATCGAGGGCAAGAGCGAGCAGCAGCTGCCGCCCGAGCCCAAGACCGCCGAGACCCAGAAGCTCCCGTCTCCCCCGGCCGTGACGGCCCAGGACGTGCAGCCGTTCGCCGCCTCGGCGTTCGTCTCGTTCCCCACCAACACCGTCACCGCCCGCGTGGGCATCTCCTTCGTCAGCCTCGACGGCGCGAAGGCCAACCTCGCGAACGAGACCGGCACGAAGTCGTTCGACGAGGTGAAGGCCCAGTCGCGGGCCGCGTGGAACGGCTGGCTGAGCCGCATCGACGTCACGGGTGGCACGACGACGCAGCTCCGCACGCTCTACACGTCGCTGTACCACTCCCTGTTGCACCCCAACGTCTTCAGCGACGTCGACGGCCGTTACACCGGCTTCGACAACCAGGTGCACACGACGAACACGGTGCAGTACGCCAACTTCTCCGGGTGGGACGTCTACCGCTCCCAGATAGCCCTGGTCGCCCTGCTGGCCCCCAAGGAGGCGTCCGACATAGCGCAGTCGGCCGTGAACCAGGCGGCGCAAGGCGGCTACTTCGACCGCTGGACGGTCGCCAACGGCGGCACGGGCGTCATGAACGGCGACCCGATGGCGATCATCGTCTCCACCGTCCACGCCTTCGGCGGCACCACCTTCGACACCGCGCAGGCCTTGCAGCGCATGGTCGCGGGCGTCAACGACATCCGCCAACGGCCGGGCTGGTTGCAGTACAACACCTACGGCTACGTCCCCACCGGCCTCCCGGACGTCTGGGGCTCGGCGTCGACGACCCTGGAGTACACCAGCGCCGACTTCGCCATCAGCCAGTTCGCCTCCCGCTTGGGCGACTCGGCCACGGCCGAGAACTTCCTCCGCCGAGCCCAGAACTGGCGCAACCTCTTCGAATCCGGCCAGAAGTACCTCAAGCCGCGCAACACCGACCTGAGCTGGCCCGCGTTCGACCCCGTCCAGGAGAACGAGTACGTCGAGGGCAACGCCGCCCAGTACACCTGGATGGTCCCGTACAACCACCGGGGCCTGTTCGACGCGATGGGCGGCAACAGCGCGGTCGTCTCCCGCCTGGACACGTTCTTCACCGAACTCAACGCGGGCCCGAAGAAGCCCTACGCGTACCTGGGCAACGAACCGACCCTCAACACCCCGTGGGCCTACGCCTACGCGGGCGCACCGGCCAAGACCCAGGACGTGGTCCGCCGCGCCCTGACCTCCATCTTCACGCCGGTGCCGGAAGGCTTGGTGGGCAACGACGACCTGGGCGAGATGTCGTCGTGGGCGGTCTGGGCGGCACTCGGCATGTACCCGGAGGCCCCAGGCCGCTCGGACCTGGTCCTCGCCAGCCCCCAGTTCCCGCAAACCACCATCACCCGAGGCAACGGCAAGACCATCACCATCATCGCCGCGGGCGCGTCCGACTCGGCGAAGTACGTGCAATCACTGCGGGTCAACGGAACCACCAGCACGAAGCCGTGGCTGCCGTCGTCGTTCGTGGCATCGGGCGGCACCCTCGACTACACCCTGGGCACCTCGGCATCGACGTGGGGCTCGGCAACGGCAGACGCCCCACCCTCTTTCGACGTGGGCCCGACCCCAGCACGAACGGGAGCGATCACCGGTCTCTCCGCCAAGTGCGTGGACGCCGACCCGGCGGTCACGGGCAACGGCGCGGTGGTCCGCCTCTGGGACTGCAACACCTCGGCGGCCCAGCAGTGGACCCTCGCCTCGGACGGCAGCCTCCGCGCAGCGGGCCGATGCCTAGACGTGGCCAGCAGCAGCAGGTCCAACAACGCCAAGGTCCAACTCTGGACCTGCAACGGCACCGGCGCACAACAGTGGTGGCCGAAAGCGAACGGCGCACTGGTCAACCCACCCTCAGGCCGCTGCCTGGACGTCCCCAACAGCAACCCGGCAAACGGCACCCAACTACAGATCTACGACTGCAACACCACCACAGCCCAACAGTGGCGGGTTCCGTAAACACTAAAAGATAATTTAGAAAAGCAAAAAACAAAACCACCAAACCAAACCAAGTCCGATGGCGACCCCGCTGGAACCGGCGGGGCCGCCACGGAACGTGGCCGATTTGACATGGGGATTTCGGCCTTATACTGGTTGTCGGGCGGGACTCTCTTTGGACCGCCTTTTACGCCCGACAAAGGCCGAAATGAGGGGCCCCATGT
>NZ_JBHYHC010000136.1:0-24328 GCF_042738955.1 Umezawaea sp. NPDC059074 | reverse complement strand
AGGAGGATGTGCTCGGTGCCGATGTAGTTGTGGTTGAGCATCCGGGCCTCTTCTTGGGCCAGGACAACCACCCGCCTCGCGCGGTCGGTGAACCTTTCGAACATTCGCACTCCCTGACTGCTGCGCCGGCGGTCCTCGGGCTCACCACTGGCAGACCGTGGAGAGCGCGGCACCGTGCCGACCACTGTAGTCGGCGGGGCCGTCGCTCTCAGTTCCCGTGCGCAGCTGGCCGCCCTCGGGGAACTCTTACACCCTCGTCAACGCACGTTGTGCCAGGCAGATTCCGCTTCGGGGCCTGTGTCCGCTTACCGCGAACAGCCACCCGTTCGGAGGAGTCTTCGGTGACCGGGGTCACTCGGACGGCGCAATCGCGGATGATCTAGGTAAGGTTAGGCAAACCTCAGCCGATGACGAACTGCGAGGGCCTTGCCGATGACGATACCGGCGACCGTGCGCACGCGTCACGCGTCCACGCCCGTTGCCGAGTCCATCGCGCGGGTCTCCACCCGGACGGACGACGTGGAGGTCCGCTTCGGCCTCCCGGCGGACCGCGGCGACTGGCTGCTCTGCTCCGACGTGCTCGCCGACCCGCGGCTGTTCGGCCGCTGGCGCACGGCGCTCGGGTCCTGGCTGGTCGACGAGTACGGCGAGTCCTCCGACCGCGCCACGGCCGGGTACGTCATGGGCTGGTACCTCGGCGTGGCGGGAGGCCTCGCGGGGCTGCTCTTCCACAGCGCGCGGCGCGTGCCGTCGCTGAAGCCCGCCGACCTGGCGTTCCGCATCGCCGACGACGACCGCCCGGACGTGGCGGGCATCGCCCTGCTGTCCGACGACTTCGCCTGCCTGCCGGACGACCCGGCGGGCAACCACCCGGCGGCGACCGTGGTGGCGGACGAGTCCGCGCTGGCCGCGGTGCTGCGCGCCCGGTACGTCGCCCACGCGGCGGCGTTCGTCGCGGCCTACGCGCCCACGGTCCGCCTCGGCAGGCGGATGCTCTGGGCCGCGGCCACCGACGCCCTGGACAAGGGCACCTGGCTGGCGGGCCGGATGTGCGGCGACGAGGCCACCGGCGTGTCGGACGCGGCGATGATCCTGCCGGAGAGGATGGAGCCGTTCACGTCGGCGTCCACGCTCCGGTTCGTCGACGGCGAGTGGACCCGCAAGCGCGAGAGCTGCTGCTTCACCTACGTGCTGCCCGGCGCGGAGGCCTGCGACACCTGCCCCCGCGTCTGCCGCTAGCTAGACCCGGTGCCGGTGCCCGATCGGCACCACGAGCGGCGTGCCGGACACGGGGTCGGCGACCACGCGGGCGTCGAGGCCGAACACCTCCAGCAGCATCTCCTCGGTCAGCACCTCGGTCGGCGTGCCCTGCACGACGATCCGGCCCGCCTTCATCGCGACCAGGTGCTCGGCGTACCGGGCGGCCAGGTTGAGGTCGTGCAGCACCATGACGACCGTGCGGCCCATCTCGTCGTGCAGCCGCTGCACCAGGTCCAGCACGTCGATCTGGTGGGCGAGGTCCAGGTAGGTGGTCGGCTCGTCGAGCAGCAGCAGGTCCGTCCCCTGGGCGAGGGCCATCGAGATCCACGCCCGCTGCCGCTGCCCGCCGGACAGCTCGTCCACGGTCCGGTCGGCCAGCTCGTCCATGTTCGTCAACGCCAGCGCCTCGGCCACCGCGGCCTCGTCGTCGGACGACCACTGCCGGTACCACGCCTGGTGGGGCTGGCGGCCGCGCGCGACCAGGTCGGCGACGGTCAGGCCCTCGGGGGCCTGCGGGGCCTGGGGCAGCATCCCCAGCACCTTGGCGACCTCGCGGGTCGGGATCCGGTCGATCCGCTCGCCGTCCAGCAGCACGGACCCGCCGCGCGCGGGCAGCAACCGGCCCAGCGCGCGCAGCAGCGTCGACTTGCCGCAGCCGTTGGGGCCGATCACGCACGTGACCGTGCCGCCGATGACGTCGAGGTCGAGCCCGTCGACCACCATCCGGTCGCCGTAGCCGACCTTGAGGTCCGCTGCCTGGAGTCGAACAGTCATACCCGTGCCTCCCGGCGGCTGCGGATGAGCAGGTACATCAGATAAGGAGCGCCGAGCACGGCGGTCACGACGCCCACCGGCATCTCGAACCCGCCGAACGCGGTCCGCGCGATCAGGTCGGACGTCACGACCAGCAGCCCGCCGACGACGGCGGACCCCAGCAGCGGCGGGGTGGCCGTCGCGGCGAGCCGGACGGCGACCTGCGGCGCGGCCAGCGCCACGAACGCGATGGGCCCGGCGGCCGCGGTCGCCACGGACGCCAGCGCGATCCCGACCAGCAGCAGGACGCTGCGGCCCGCGTTCAGCCGGACGCCCAGGCCGCGCACGGTGTCGTCGCCGAACTGGAGCGCGCCCAGCAGGTGCGCGCAGACGAACGCGATCGGCATCAGCACCGCCAGCGCGATCCCGACCGGCACCACGTGCTCCCAGCCGCGGCCGTTGAGGCTGCCGGTGATCCACACCATCGCCCGGCCCGCGTCGGTCACGTCGCCGATGGTCAGCAGGTACGTGGTCAGGTTGCCCGCGATGGCGGCGATGCCCACGCCCACCAGCACCATCCGGAAGCCCTCGATGCCCTTGCGCCACGCCAGCGCGTAGACGAGGAGGCCGAAGAACAGGCCACCCGCCAGTGCGGCGGCCGGGATGCCGATCTCGGCGACCGGGCCGGTGAACACCCCGGCGAACGTGATCACCGAGACGGCTCCGACGCTCGCGCCCCAGGTCACGCCGAGGATGTCCGGGCTCGCCAGCGGGTTGCGGGCGACGGCCTGGAAGATCGCCCCGGCCAGCGCCAGCGCGGCCCCGACGAACACCGCCGTCAACGACCGGGGCAGCCGCAGGTCCAGCACGATGAACCGGTGGCTGGTGGTCCCGCCGCCCAGCAGCACGTCGAACACCTGCCCGAGCGTGATCGGGAAGTCGCCGAGGCCGATGTTGACCGCCATGACCAGCACGAGCAGCGCGAACCCGACCACGACCAGCAGCAGCGGCCGCCACCGGACCGGCCAGGACAGCGGCCCGATCCGGACGCCCCTGCGCGCCTTCACCACGGCGGTCACAGCTTCACCAGCTTCTTGCGCCGGACCAGCGCGATGAAGAACGGGGCCCCGAACACGGCCATCATGATCCCGACCTCCAGTTCCGCGGGCCGGGCCACGACCCGCCCGAGGACGTCCGCCACCAGCAGCAACGCCGCCCCCAGGAGCCCGGAGTACGGGATCAGCCAGCGGTAGTCCGGCCCGGTGACCGCCCGCGCCGCGTGCGGCACGACGAGCCCGAGGAACCCGATCGGCCCGCACGCCGCCACGGCGCCGCCGATCAGCAGCGTGATGGCGGTGATCCCGACGATCCGGGTGCTCACGATCCGCTGCCCGAGCGCGCGGGCGACGTCCTCGCCCAGCGCCAGCGCGTTGACGCCCGCGGCGTTGACCAGCGCGAGGACCAGGCCGACCGACAGGAAGGGCAGCACCTGGAGCAGCACGTCCAAGCCGCGCCCGGACACCGCGCCGACCTGCCAGAACCGGAAGGCGTCCAGGCTCTGCCGGTCGACCAGCACCAGCGCCGACACGAGCCCGTGCATCAGCGCGCTCACGGCCGCGCCCGCCAGCGCCAGCGTCACGGGCGTCGGTCCGGCGCGCCCGGAGGACCCGAGGAGGAACACCACGCCGCTGGCGACGAACGCCCCGAGGAACGCGAACCAGACGTAGGCGTTCAGGCTGGTGACGCCGAGCGTGAAGATCGCCAGGACCACGGCGAACGCGGCCCCGTGCGTGACGCCCAGGATGCCGGGGTCGGCGAGCGGGTTGCGGGTGTGGCCCTGCATGAGCGCCCCGCCCACGCCGAGCGCGATGCCCACCGCGATGCCGAGCAGCGTGCGCGGGACCCGCAGCTCGCGGATGACGACGTCGTCCTCGAGACCGGTGGGCGACGTGAGCGCGTGCCACACGCCGTCGAGGGCGATCTCCTTGGAGCCGATCGCGATGCTCGCGATGGCGGCGATGGCGAGTGCGAGCACCAGCAGTGCCAGCCCGACGAGCCGCCGACGGCGCTGCCGTGGTGCCAAGAACCGCTCCTCACCCGCGCCGCTGTCCGACCTGGTGAGGGAAGCCTAACCGAAGAAGTGCGGAGTCCCGCACGTCCGCGCCCCGATGTCGCGCGGACCACGCATTCGACCGTTCGGCGGCCATTTCGCCACGATTTTCGCAATGTTGATCAAAGAACTCGACTACCCACCGAAGCCGGTCAATCACCATATAAGCCGCGAGGGGGCGTCGGAACCGAATCCGACGCCCCTTCGTTGATCTACGTAATTGGGGTGGCTCACACCCCTTAAACCGCCGGTCAGCCCTGCTGGTGGTAAGCGTCGAGGACCTCGGCCGGGATACGGCCGCGATCGGACACCTTCATGCCCTGCTTGCGGGCCCACTCGCGAATGGCCTGGTTCTGCTCCCTATCCGCCGACGCCGGACGAGCAGCCGTCTTAACCCCGGCCGGACGACCCGGCCCCCTCTTGCGACCACCGGCGCGACGCGCGCCCGTGACGAAGTCCGCGAGTGCGTCGCGGAGCTTGCCCGCATTGTCCGAAGAAAGGTCGATCTCATAGGCGACGCCGTCCAGGCCGAAGCCGACGGTCTCCTCTGCCCTGGAACCGTCCAGGTCATCGACCAGGGTCACGGTGACCTTCTGCGCCATGCGTATCCTCCTGGACTCGAATGCGCGGTACTGCTACCCCGACCGCGACCGAAAACAATGTCGTTGTGCAGGTTAGCGCATAACCGCGGATATGCACCTGCCCACGTCGAAGACGTTACTTCATTCAGGGCGGGTGCGCCGGAAACGGGTTCCGGAGCGCGAAGGCGTCGAAGAGTAGTCGACCGATACCATTCCCACACCCACGCTCGGTGGCATTCCGGGCGGCGTCGATCGCGGAAAGTCCCGGCACGGGGACCGACCGTCACGCCCGCCCTGGCCTGCGGATCCACCCGTTCCGGGGGTCCGCGACGGCCGTTCCGGGAGTTCTTCACCGAGTGGACCGGGCACGATGCCCGCCAGAACAGTTGTGCAAGAACTCTGCCGAAGCGCCTGAAGTGATCTACTTCCGTCAGGTTCGCACAACGAACCCGCGCATCACGGGAGTAGTCCACTCACCCGCCCGGACTTGTCCATACCACCGGAGGCACAACTCCCGGAACGCCGGGTTCCTCCGTTAGCGGCTATCCGCGCGGTGGAGTACCCGCGAAGACAGGCGGCCGCGAGGACTCCTCAGCCTCAAGAGTCCCACTCCTGACGGCAGTTCGGGCGAATCCCCGGTTACGGATGGGACTCGTGTGGCCAACGACGCACCGATAACCTCAGGCCCCGGCACACCGGGTAACGATCCGGAATTCCGGTTTCCCGTCGGGGGCGCCCACCGCGAGTGGCCTCGGGGTCGAACGGGTCGAACGGGGTGTTCGAACGCGGAAAACGGGATCGATCTCACCGACGCCAAACGGAAAGCGCTTGCACTTCACCGGTGTTCGCGCAGATCCGGACACCGTTCGAGAACAAGTCGAATCAGCCTCGATTTAGCGAACTGCCCGGTCTGCCGTTGTGGCCCACCGCGCGGAACCGCCGTGTTCCCCGCACTTCGAGCCGATACGGATCCCGTTCCCCCGAGCACAATGGGACCGTTTTCCACCGGGAACGGGGACTCGTCCGGTCGGCGCAAGGCGCGAACGCGCGGCCGACACCCCGTCGAGAACGCCGGGCGCTATTCGAGCGGCCCTGTCGCCCGACCTCGGTAGGTTGGGCGGGTGACGAGCGCCGAAGATCGACCTCACCACGAGATCCCCCACCACGCCCGCCGCGCGAAGTCCTTCGGGGCGCGGGCTTCCGACTACGCCGCACACCGCCCGGACTACCCGGTGGACGCGGTGCGCTGGGCCCTGGAACCCGTGTCGACGGGTGGGCCGCTGCGCGTGCTGGACCTCGCCGCGGGCACCGGGAAGCTGACCGGGGTGCTGTGCGCCGAGGGGCACGACGTCACCGCCGTGGAACCGGACGAGGCGATGCTGTCCGAGCTGGTGCGGCTGCACCGAGGGGTGCGGGCCCTGCCCGGCCGGGCGGAGCGCATCCCGCTGCCCGACGGCACGATGGACGCCGTCGTGGCGGGCCAGGCGTTCCACTGGTTCGACCCCGAGCTCGCGCTGGTGGAGATCGCGCGGGTGCTGCGGCCGGGCGGCGTCGTCGCCGGGCTGTGGAACGGCGACGACGTGGACGTCGAGTGGGTCGCCGGGTTCAGCGAGGTGAGCGGCTCCAGGGTGAGCACCACGCTGTTCGAGACCGACCACCACCTCGGGACGCCGCACCGGTTGTTCACCGACGACGCCGAGGGCGTGTTCGGGCACTCCCAGCGGCGGACCGCCGAGACGCTGGTGGCCACCATCAGCACCCACTCGCACGTCCTGGTCGCGCCGGACGAGGAGCGCGAGCAGCTGCTGTCGAAGATGCTGTCGTACCTGAAGTCCCGCCCGGAAACCGCGACCGGCGAGTTCGAGATGCCCATGCGCACGGTGGTGCGCCGCAAGGTCCGCCGCTAGCCGCGTGACGGGGCCGCTCTCCTCCGGGAGGGCGGCCCCTCGCGCGTCAGCGCATGTTGCGCTCGAAGACCAGCCGCAGGCCGAGCAGCGTCAGGTCCGGCACGTGGTGCTTGATGGTCGCCGACTCCGACACCACGAGCGGTGCCAGACCGCCGGTCGCGATCACGGTCACCTCACCGGCCTCCGTCGCGCCCAGTTCCTCGATGATCCGCGTGACGAGCCCGTCGACCTGGCCGACGAACCCGTAGACGATGCCGGACTGGAGGCACTCCACGGTGTTCTTGCCGATGACCGCGCGCGGCCGGACCAGCTCGACCTTGCTGAGCTGCGCGGCGCGGGCGGCCAGCGCGTCCAGGGAGATCTCGATGCCGGGCGCGAGCGCGCCGCCGAGGAACTCGCCCTTCGCGGAGATCACGTCCAGGTTCGTGGACGTACCGAAGTCGACCACCACGCAGGCGGTGCTGTGCAGGTGGTGCGCGGCCAGGGTGTTGATCACCCGGTCCGAGCCCACCTCCTTCGGGTTGTCCACCAGCAGCGGCACGCCGGTGCGGATTCCGGGCTCCACCACGACCTTCGGCACGGCCGCGTAGTAGCGGCCGAGCATCACCCGCAGTTCGCGCAGCACCGCGGGCACGGTGGACAGCGCGGAGATGCCGGTGATCCGGTCGGCGTACTCGCCGAGCAGGCCCCGCATGGTGAGCGCCAGTTCGTCGGCCGTCATCCGGGCGTCGGTGCGCATCCGCCAGTCGCGGACGAGCCGCGCCTCGTCGCCCAGCCCGTCGTACAGGCCGAGCACGATGTTGGTGTTGCCGACGTCGATCGCGAGCAGCACGGGAGTTCCTCAGTTCTCGGCTTGGATCAGGGCGTCGAGCGCGGCGGCGTCGGCCGTCTCGGCGGCGGTGATCGCACCGCTGCTGAGACCCGAGCCCTCCGGGGCGTGCGCCAGGTCCGCCCCCAGCTCGACGACCTTGTTGTCCGCGTCCACGAAGACGACCCGCGGCTCGTACCCGCGGGACTCGGCGTCGTCCATCACGCCGTACGCGATCAGGATGACCAGGTCGCCGGGCCGCACGAGGTGCGCGGCGGCGCCGTTGATGCCGATCACGCCGCTGCCGCGCTCGCCCGCGATGACGTACGTCTCCAGCCGGGCGCCGTTGGTGACGTCGACGATCGCGACCTGCTCGCCCGCCAGCAGGTCGGCGGCCTCCATCAGGTCGAGGTCGACGGTGACCGAGCCGACGTAGTGCAGGTCGGCACGGGTCACGGTGGCCCGGTGGATCTTGGACTTGAGCATGGTGCGGAACATGACGGCCTTCCCCCTCAGTCGTCGCCGTCGCCGAGCAGCACGGCGGCGTTGTCGATCAGACGTGTCTTGCCCACCTTCGCGGCCACGAGCAGGCGGGCGTCGCCGTGCTCCGGGGCCGGGCCGAGGTCGGGCGCGCGGAGTTCCAGGTAGTCCAGCTCGACCTCGGGAACGGCGGCCAGTGTCGCGCGCGCGGTCTCCAGCACGGCTTCCGCCCCCTGCGCGCTCACGTGCGCGCCCGCGACCAGCGCGGCGGACAGGGCGACCGCGGCCTGCCGCTGCTCGGCGTCGAGGAACCGGTTGCGCGACGACAGCGCGAGGCCGTCGTGCTCGCGGACGGTCGGCACGCCGACGACGTCGAGCGGGAAGTTCAGCTCGCGCGCCATCCGGTGGATCAGCGTCAGCTGCTGGTAGTCCTTCTCGCCGAACACCGCGTAGGTCGGGCCGACGATGTTGAACAGCTTGGCCACCACGGTCAGCACGCCGTCGAAGTGGCCGGGCCGGGTCGCGCCCTCCAGCTCGTCGCCGAGCGCGCCGGGCGACACGGTCACGTTGGTGCCCAACGGGTACATGTCCTCGACGCTGGGCGCGAAGACGAGCCCGACGCGTTCCTCGCGGCAGATGTCCACATCGGACTCCAGCGTGCGCGGGTAGCGGTCCAGGTCCTCGTTCGGCCCGAACTGCAACGGGTTCACGAAGACCGACACCACGACGACGGTGTTCTGCATGACCTGCGCCTCGCGGATCAGCTTGCGGTGACCCTCGTGCAGCGCGCCCATCGTCGGCACCAGCGCGATGTTGCGACCGGCCGCGCGGAGCGTCCGCGTCACCCGCGCGAGCCGCGCCGGGTCGTGGTGGACGGTCACCCCCGTGGGGCTGTAGTCGGCCTTGGTCAGCGGCTTCGTCATGCGTCGTCCTCAAGGGTGGTTCGGACTTCGGTGGCGGCCTCGGGCCGGAGCAGGCCCGCTGCCTCCGCGCGGTCGGCGGTGCGCCGCGCGAGAACGCGGTACGAGGGGAGGACCTCCGGCGCTTCGCGCGCCAGGACGTCGAGGTGCTTGCGGACCGTGCCGACGTCGCCGCGCGACACCGGGCCGGTGAGCGCGCGGTCGCCGTGGCGCAGGGCGTTGTCCAGCGCGGCGGACAGCAGCGGCCCGAGCAGCCGCTCGCCGCCGGTGACGCCCGCCGAGCGCAGCAGGTCCGTGCACTCGGCGACCAGGGTGACCAGGTGGTTCGCGCCGTGCGCGAGGGCGGCGTGGTAGAGCGGGCGGACGTGCTCGGGGATGCGGACCGGGTCCGCGTCCATCTCCACGACCAGCGCCTCGCCGACGCTCCAGGCGATCTCGTCGTCGTCCGCGGCCGTCACGCCGACGCTGGCGGCCGTCATCCGCAGCAGGTCCTCGGAGCGGCCGGTGAACGTCATGACCGGGTGCAGCGCGACGCACAGCGCGCCGAGCCCGGCCGCGGGCGCGAGCGCGCCGACACCGTGCGCGCCGCTGGTGTGCACGACGATCTGCCCGGCCCGCAGCGATCCCGTGGCGGCGAGGCCGCGGACGAGCCCGCCGAGCGCGTCGTCCGGGACGGCGAGCAGCAGCAGGTCGGCGGCCTGGGCGACCTCGGGCGGGTCGAGGACGGGGACGTCGGGCAGCAGCTCCTCGGCGCGGCGCAGCGAGGCCTGCGAGACGGCGCTGACGCCGACGACGTGGTGGCCCGCGCGGGCCAGTGCCGCGCCCAGCACCGAACCGACGCGGCCCGCGGAGATCACCCCGACGGCGAGTCTGGCCGGGCGGGTCACGGCGTCGTGTCCGCTCGGGTGGTCGCGCTCATTGCGACTGGCTCCTTCTGGCGTTCCAGTCCCGACCTTTCCGCGGGTACCGGACGACGGCCGCGAGCGTAATCGGGGACAAATCGGAATGTGCGGTCCGGTGACCAGCTTCACCCCTGGCGCTGACGGCCCGCCGCCCTCATCGCGCCGGGCGCGGCGACGGCCGCCTGCCGCGCGGCCAGCAGGGTGGACAGCAGCAGCTGGTGGCGGTCGTCGGCGTCGTGACCGGCCGTGCCCTGGGCGATCCGGTGCCGCAGGAACGCCAGCTCCGTCACGGCGTGCTGGTAGCCGCGGACGGCGTCGGCCGCCTTGTCGCCGACCTTGGCCCGCACCGCGCGCCGCCAGTTCTTGCGCCCCGGCAGGCTCGCCAGCAGCGCCACCTCGCTCGCGGCGATCCACCGGTTCGCCGCCATCTCGGGGAGCTGCCCGGCGACGATCCGCTGCTCGCGGCGGCGCTGCCACACGACCAGCACGACCATGCCGACGAAGATCGGCACCATGATCAGGAAGTAGAGGTTGATGAACGTCGTGCCGTCGCCGACGGTCGTGGAGAAGTTCCACAGCGAGTGCAGCCCGGCCGCGCACAGGTAGCCGACGAGCGGCGCGACGATCCGGACCGCCCTGCTGCCGCTGAGGGCGGCGATGCCGATCCCGATGCCGGTCAACGACGTGAACAGCGGGTGCGCGAACGGCGCCAGCACCCCGCGCAGGATGAACAGGCCGACGATCCCGCTGCTGGCCGAGCCGAAGCCGCCCTCGTTGAAGACGCGGGCGAAGTACCAGATGTTCTCGGTGAACGCGAAGCCCGCCGCCGTCACGCCCGCGTACACGATCCCGTCGACCACGCCGTCGAACTCGTTGCGGCGCCTCAGGAACAGCACCACGAGGAACGCCGCCTTCGCGGCCTCCTCCGCCACCGGCGCGCCGATGACCGCGGCGAAGTCCGCCCCGAACCCCTGCCGGATCAGGTCGCCGATCGCCTGTGCTCGCGAGTTGAACGCCAGCGAGCAGATCGTCGCGCCCAGCGCGCCCCACGCGAACGCCAGCAGCAGGATCTTCGCGGGCTCCGGCTCCCACCGGTCCACCCACAGGTAGGCCATGATCACCGGCCCGACGGGCAGCAGCGCGGCCAGCACGCCCACCAGGATCGGCAGCAGCCCCGTCGTGCTCGTGCCCAGCGCGAACAGCACCAGGCCGGAGCAGGCGAGCGCGATGAGGCCCACCACCGGGAGCAACACGGTCCAGCGGCGTTGCTCGCTGCGCTTGCGGGCGGGAGGCGGCGTCGGCAGTGCGTCGGCGTCGGTCACGGGGAAACTGTAGGGCCAGGTACCGACAGTGTCGGACGGGGAATCGCGGTATGCCCGCCCGGAGGGCTCCGCACGGGTGAACGAGGACACTGGACCGGTGGAATCGCGGTGGCGGGAAGCCCTGTACGGCCCCGGCGGCTTCTTCGCGCGCGGCGAGGTGCCCGCCCGGCACTTCCGGACGTCGCCGCTGGTCGGACCCGAGTTGGCCGAGGCGCTGCTGGTCCTGCTGGCACGGGTCGACGCGGTGCTCGACAGGCCCGCTGCGCTCGACTTCGTCGACATGGGCGCGGGTGGCGGGGAACTGGCCGGGGCGGTGCGGGAACTGGCGGAAGGCGATCTGGCGCGACGACTGCGCGTCACGGCCGTGGACCTCGGGCCGACCCGGTCCGTGCCGGGCGTCGAGTGGCGGCGGGAGCTGCCGCGGGCCGTGACCGGGCTGCTGGTCGGCCACGAGTGGCTCGACGCGGTGCCGTGCCCGGTCGTGGAGGGCCCGTCGGACGACCCCTGGCTGCGCGACTGGTGGCCCGTGGCCGCCGGGGAGCGGGCCGAGGTGGGAGCGCCGAGGGACGCGGCATGGGCGGACGCCGTGGCACGGGTGCGGGGTGCGGCGCTGGCGGTCGACTACGGGCACCTGCGGGCCGACCGGGTCGCCGGGCGGTACCGGGCCGGGACGCTGGCGGGCTACCGCGACGGGCGGCGGGTCGAGCCGGTGCTGGACGGCAGTTGCGACGTGACGGCGCACGTGGCGCTGGACGCGTGCGCGGCCGCGGCGGGCGGCGAGCACGTGCTGGTGTCGCAGCGGGACGCGCTGGGGGCGTTGCTGCCGGAGGTCGTGCCCGGCGGGGACCCGTTGGCGTGGCTGGAGGCGACCGCGCGGGCCGGGCGGATCGCCGAGCTGCGGGCCGTCGGCGGGCTGGGCGACTTCGGCTGGCTGCTGCACGCCACGGCGGGGCGCGCGGCCGACCTGCTGCCCGACCTGCCGGAGTGGCGGCCCTAGTCCCCCGCGCAGGGTGACGGACCACCCGGCGGACGGACCTTGAGCAGGAGTTCGTGCAGCAGGGCCGTGTCCGACGGGGTCAGGTCGGCCAGCATCTCGCGTTCGATGGTGTCCACGGCCGCGCGCATGCCGTTCACGGCCACGCGGCCCTTCTCGGACATCACCACGATGTGCCTGCGCCGGTCCTCGGGGTCGCGCTTGCGCTCGGCGAGCCCGGCCTTCTCCAGGTCGTTGAGGATCGCGACGAGGACGCTCGGGTCGACCTCCAGCACGTCGAGGAGGCTCTGCTGGCTCGTCGGGCCGTTCTCGCACAGGTGCGACAGCGCGAAGCCGTGCCGGGGCGTGAGGCCGGTCGCGCTCAACTGCTTGCGCAGCCGGGCGTCGACGTCCCTGCCCAGGTGCATCAGCACCATCCCGACCCGGTCCACGTCCACGGCACAACTGTACCCGCCTGAGTAAACCATTGAACCTCTTCAACGATCTGCTACCGTCAATCCTATGTTCATTGCAACGCTTGTCCTGAGCGCACTGCTCGCCCTCGTCTTCCTGGGCGCGGGCTTCGCGAAGATCACCAAGAACCCGAAGATGGTCGAGGCGGCCACCTCGCACGGGTTCACGGTCGGCCAGTACCAGCTGATCGGCGCCGCGGAGGTCGCGGGCGCGGCAGGCCTGGCCATCGGGCTCTGGTGGGCGCCGCTCGGCATCGCGGCGGCCGTCGGCCTGACGCTGCTGATGATCGGCGCGGTGATCACCCACGTGCGCTTCAAGGAGGCGTTCGCACTGGTCGCGCCCTCGCTGGTGCTCGCGGTCCTGTCCGCGGCCGCCCTCGTCCTGCGGATCACGACCGCCTGAGAACCTGGTGTCGGATAGCCGCCGGCGGTGCGACGGCGGGGCCGCGACGCTGGACCGCATGAGGATCCACGCGCTGCCCACCGACGTCGTCGACCACGCCCGCGAGACCACCGACGAGCACCACGAACACCGAGCCGAGGCTCCCGGAATGCCGTTGCGCTGCTGCCTCACCCGAGCCGCCGAGGGCGAGCCGGTCGTGCTGTTCGGCTACTCCCCCACGGCGGGACGCGGGCCGTACGAGGAGGTCGGCCCGGTGTTCGTGCACGCCGAGGCGTGCGCCGGACCCGAGCGGACCGACGTGCTCCCGGCCGCGCTGCGCGTGTCGCCCAGGGTGCTGCGGGCGTACGACGCGGACGGCCGCATCCGCTCCGGGGAACTCGCCGCGCCGGACGAGCTGGACGTCGCCGTCGAGAAGCTGCTGGCCGACGACGAGACCGTGGAGGTGCAGGTGCGCAGCCTGTCGCACGGGTGCTTCCTGTTCGCGGTCACGCGGGACTGACGTGCGAGCATGACCCGGTGTCCGAACACCTCACCGTCGGCGTCGGGGCCGGGGCCCGCCACCTCGGCGTGGACCGGGTCGTCGACCTCGGCCCCCTGCACCCGTCCGCGCACGGCGCGTACCGCCTGCGGCTGACCGTCCGGGGCTCCGCCGACGACCCGGTGATCGCGGAGGCCGAGCCGCTGGTCGGCCACCTGCACCGGGGCGCGGAGAAGCTGTTCGAGGTCCGCGACTACCGGCAGGTGCTGACGCTGGCCAACCGGCACGACTGGCTGGCGGCGTTCTGCAACGAGCTGGCGGTCGCGCTGGCCGTCGAGCGCATGACGGGCATGGACGTGCCGGTGCGCGCGCAGTGGTTGCGGGCGCTGCTGTGCGAGCTGAACCGGCTGATGGCGCACCTGGTGTTCCTGGCCCCGCTGACCAGGTCCGGTTCCGAGGCCACCGACGGCACCGCGGCGGCGTTGCGCGGGCGGGAAGCCGTGCAGGCGGTGCTGGAGGAGGCCTCCGGCGGGCGCATCCACTTCATGTTCAACCGGATCGGCGGCCTGCGCGAGGACGTGCCCGCGGGCTGGACCGACCGCGTCGCCGCCGCACTGTCCACTGTGGATGTCGAGCTCATCGGCGCGTGCGCGGCGACCGAGCGGCTGGCCGGGATCGGTGTGCTGGCAAGGGGTTCCGCGCTGGCGCTCGGCGTGACCGGACCGATCGGCCGGGCGTCCGGCGTGGACCTCGACCTGCGGCGCGACGACCCGCTGCCCGCCTACCGCGACCTGGACGTGCGGCCGGTCGTGCGCACCGAGGGCGACGCGCTGGCACGGGTCCGCTGCCTCGTCGACGAGGTGCGGCTGTCGATCGACCTGGCCACCCGGTGCCTGGAACGGCTGCCCAGCGGGCCGGTGAACGTCCGGCTGCCCAAAGCGGTCAAAGCACCCGAGGGATCGGTTTACACGTGGGTGGAGGCGCCGCTGGGCACCTCCGGCGTGCACCTGGCGTCGCGCGGCGAGAAGACGCCGTGGCGGCTGAAGCTGCGCACGCCGTCGTTCAACAACATCCAGGCCCTGTCGGCGTTGCTGCCCGGAACGCGAGTCGCCGACCTCGCCGCGGTGTTGGGGTCTTTCGCGGTCGTGGTCGGCGACATCGACAAATAAGGACTCAGTCCTCTTCGCGACGCCTGCGGCGGCGGGGCGAGTCGGAGTTGCCCAGCGCGGCCAGGAGTTCGCTGACGGACTTGCCGTCGGCGTGCGCGCCCGCCGGGTCGTCCGGGTCCGGTGCGCTGCGGCGGCCCGGCTTCACGGGTTCGCCGCGGCCGGTGCCGTACGCGCCGACGCCGTCCCACGGCGGGCGTTCCTTCACCGGCTCGCCGCGACCGGTCGAGTACACGCCGGTGCCCTCCCACTTCGGGGTGGGGCGCTCGTCGGCACGCCTGCGGCCGCCGGTCTTCGGCTCCGGCGCGGGCGGGGCCGCGCGGGGCGGTTCGCCGTCGAACATCTCCGTGCGCTCCAGCGGCGGGCGCGGGCCGCGGGCGGGCGGCTTCGGCTTCGGGGCCGCGGGGGTCTGCGCGACGGGCATCTGCGGCGGCTCGGGCCTGCGGGTCTCCTGGACCGGCTGGCCGAGGCGCATCTCCATCGAGTCGAACAGGTCGGACGGCGTCGCCCGGACGGTCGGCTGGTCGCGGCGCGGCGGCGGGGTCGGCGCGGGCTTCTGCGGCTTCGGCGGGTCGCGGCGGACCACGATCGGCGGCTGCTGGCGCTGCGGCTGGCGGGTCGGCTCGCGGCGCACGGGCTCGGTGTAGTTCGAGGCGGGCCGGACGGGCTCCTGGCGGGCGGGCTTGCGCTGCTCCGACACCACGCGCTCGATCAGCTCGGTGCGCTCGACGTTGGTCTCGGGAACGACCTTCTGCACGGACGGCTTGCTCGCGGGCTTGCTGGGGCCGGCGGTGATGCCGCGCACGCGGTCGTTGCTCTCGCTGTTGATGATCTGGCGATCGCCGATCGCCATGAGTCTCGACTGGTCGGACAGCGACCGCATGCGCGTCGACTCCGCGCGCAACGCGACCCGCTCGACCAGCACCTCTCCACCCAGCAGCGCCTGGAGGTTCTCCCGGAGCGCGCGGAGCTCGTCCCGCAGCGCGTCCAGGTCGTCCCTCGACTCCTCCTGGATGCGCTTGCGCGACTCCGCCTCGATCTCCAGCTCGTACTCGCGGCGAGCGGCGACCTCGCGCTCCAGTTCCAGCTCGTAGACCGACTGCAGATCGGCGACCTCGTCCTCACGGTCCGCTACCTGCCGCCGGTACCGCGCGGCCAGGAAAGCACCGACGAGAGCCGCCCACAGCGCGGAAACCACTGCCAGTCGCAGCCAGCGGGCGTTGTCGCTCAGCACCAGCAGGGCCGCCGCCACGAGGGCGAGCGCCATTGCCGCTACCAGCAGTAGTCGCCCGGTGCCACGACCGCGATCTTGTTGCTCGTCGCTCGGCGACGCGCCTCGGCCGGTCATGGCCATACGGTACCTGGGAGTTATGCGACTGAGACCAATCTTGTCGTATCTAACTGTCTTGGTGGGTGGACCGCGGCGTCTTGCAGCAGTACTCCAACCACAGCGCCGAGGCGATCAGGAGACCCGCGCAGACGATGCCCACAATGGCGCTGACCATGTCGTTAGCCGCCGCGTCGAACTCCGCGCGCACGGGCAGCACGTAGATGAGGACCCCCACCCAGCCGCCCAACATGATCGCTCCCAAAAGTGAGGAAGCTTTCGCCAAAGCCACCGCGCGGGCCGCTGTGAGCGGCTCCACGGGCTTCGCGCCGGGCTTGCGGAGGATCCGGGCGCGCAGCGAGTACCCGAGGACCACGTCGATCGCGGCGATCACGAGGAGCGTCAGCCCGGCGAGCTTCGGCAGCGCCGCCAGCGAGCTGTAGGCGAGCCGGAGTAGTAGGTGCGCCAGCAGGCCGGCGATGAGCCCGACCGCCAGCAGATCACGGGCCTTGGTGAACCTCACGGCCCCATCCTCGCCCAAGCTGCTGGAACGGGGCTAGGCGAGGGAACCAAGAAGGGCGTCCAGGGCCGCACGGGGGAAGGTCAGCACGGTGCCCTCGGGGTCCTTGGAGTCCCGGACGGCGACCCTGGCGGGCGGGAAGGCGATCTCCACGCACTCGTTGCCACCGCCACCGCTGTAGCTCGACCTGCGCCACACGAACTCGGACATCCGCGCCTCCTGTCGCTACCCCCCGTTGGCCACCTCCGCGATCAGCTCCGCCGAATCGCCGGGGCTCAACGCCACCCGCTGAAGGGCGGCGAAGTTCAGCGTATAGGGCTCGCGCCCCTTGGGAGACTCGATATAGCGACCACCGGCCAACTGCTCCAAGTAGACGACGTCGTCGAAGTGCTCCTCGGCGAAGGACAGGATGTTGAATTGGTAACCAAACGCCGGATACGCGCCCGCCGACGAGGGGATCACCTGGAGAGCCACATGGCCCAGTTCACCCATCTTCAGCAGATGAAGCAACTGCTCCTTCATGACACTTGATCCACCAACCGGCTGACGCAGCATCGCTTCACCGATGATTGCATGCACACTCAATGGGTTCTTGTCGTCGAACAACCTATTCTGGCGCTTGATTCGCGCTTCCACCTGGTTGAACGCCATCTGTTCCGTCGGCCGCGGGACAAATGCCTTGGCCAACGCGAGCGCGTACTGCCGGGTTTGCAGGAGCCCCGGCACGAGGTCCGTCTTGAACGTGCGCAGCAGGAACGCCCCCGACTCCAAGGCCAGGTAGTCGCGCACGGCGTCCATCACCACGTCCGGCGGCAGCTCCTCCCACCAACCGGGAACGAGCGCGCGTTCGGCCGCTTCGTAGACGAGTGTGCGCTCCTTCTCGGGAACGTCGTAGATCAGGCCGAGCGCCATCACGTCGGCGGGCTTGATCGGGTGGTGCGCGTTCTCGATCTTGCTCAGCTTCGCCTGCGAGAAGCCCGCCGCGCGGCAGACGTCGGCCCCGCTGCGACCCGTTTCCCAGCGCCACGCCGCAAGGCTGCGGGCGACTAGCCTTTCCCGCACATTCGGCTTGTACGTGCTCATGGTCGAAATTGTAGGGATGAATTGCGTTATTCGCCAATTTTTGTTTCGCGAATATTCAACGAAAGATCCGCACGCTTGCGGACGCCTTCGGAGCTGTACTCCAGTTCGGCTACGGGACCGAATCCCGGCAATACCGCATCGGGTGACACATCGAGCCAGGGAATCACCACAGTGGCACGTTCGTGCGCGCCCGGATGGGGCAATAGCAACTCCGGATCACTCGAAAGGACGCCGTCCACGGTCACGACGTCGACGTCGAGTGTTCGAGGACCCCAATGCCGGTCCCGAACGCGCTCGGCGGCCCGTTCGAGCGCCTGGCCGCGCCGCAGCCAGCCCCACGCGTCGGTGTCCGGGTCCTCCACCACCAGGACGGCGTTGAGGAAGTCGTCCTGGTCCAGCACGCCCCACGGGGCCGTCTCGTACACCGGGGACACCGCGACCAGGACGTCGGCGAAGCCGTCGACCGCCAGTTGCAGGTACGCCAGCCGGTCGCCGAGGTTGGAGCCGATGGACAGGACCGCCCTGGTCACGAGCGGGTCCGGTGGATCGTCACCGACACGTCCGCGAAGGTCAGCGGGATCGGCGCGGACGGCTTGTGCACGGTGACCTCCACGGCGGTCAGGCGCTCGTCGGCCATGACCTCGTCCGCGATCCGGCCCGCGACCGACTCGATCAGGTCGTACGGCTTCCCCGCCACGATCCCCGCGGCCAACTCGGCCAGCTCGCCGTAGTGCAGCGTCCTGGTCAGGTCGTCCGAGGCCGCCGCCGGGCCGAGGTCGAGCCACGCGGTGATGTCCACCAGGAAGTCCTGGCCGTCCCGCTTCTCGTGCTCGAACACGCCGTGGTGGCCGCGCACCCGCAGCCCGGTCAACGTGATCCGGTCCGTCATCTCGCCGCCTCCGCTGGGGCACGCACGTCGGCGGTCACCCTTGTCTCCACGCCCGCGCCACGGTCACGGCGTCCAACGACTTGTCCACGTCGTGCACGCGCACCCCCCAGGCCCCCGCGAACGCCGACAGCGCCGACACGGCCGCCGTGGCGTCCTCCCGGCCGTCCGGCTCCCGGCTGCCCAGCAGCGACCCCAGGAAGCGCTTGCGGGACGCGCCGACCAGCACCGGGAACCCCAGCGCCAGCAGCTCGTCCAGCCCGTGCAGGAGCTGCCAGTTGTGCTCGGCCCGCTTCGCGAACCCGAGACCGGGGTCGAGGATGATGTTGTCCTCCCGCACGCCCGCCTTCAGCGCCGCGTCCACGCGGGCCAGCAGCTCGTCGCGGACCTCGTGGACCACGTTCGCGTAGGTCGCCAGCGAGTCCATCTCCCGGCTCTGGCCGCGCCAGTGCATGAGGATCCACGGCACGCCGCTCTCGGCGGCCACCTTCGCCATGTTCGGGTCGGCCAAGCCGCCGGAGACGTCGTTGACGATCGTCGCGCCCGCCTCGATCGCAGCCAGCGCGACCTCGGCGCGGGTCGTGTCCACGCTCACCGGCACGCCCTCGGCGACCAGCGAGCGGATCACCGGGGTGACGCGCGCCGACTCGACGTCCGCGGCCACGCGGTCCGCGCCGGGACGGGTCGACTCGCCGCCGACGTCCACGAGGTCCGCGCCGCGGCGGTGCATGGCCACGCCGTGCGAGACGGCGTGCTGGTGGTCGAGGTACCGGCCGCCGTCGGAGAAGGAGTCCGGCGTGACGTTGAGGACCCCCATCACCACGCAGTGCCCCGGTTCGGGCACGCTCACCTGTGCCGTCCGTTGATCAGGCTGATCGCCTCGGAGCGCGACGACGCGGAGCTGCGGAGAATCCCCCGCACCGCGGACGTCGTGGTGCGCGAGCCCGGCTTGCGGACGCCGCGCATGCCCATGCACAGGTGCTCGGCCTCCACCACGACGATCGCGCCGCGCGGTTCGAGCCTGCGCACGAGGGCGTCGGCGACCTGCGAGGTCAGCCGCTCCTGCACCTGCGGGCGCTTGGCGTACAGGTCGACGAGCCGGGCCAGCTTCGACAGCCCGGTCACGCGGCCCTGCTCGTTCGGGATGTAGCCCACGTGGGCCACGCCGTGGAACGGGAGCAGGTGGTGCTCGCAGAAGCTGTACATCGGGATGTCCGTGACCAGGACGAGTTCCTCGTGGCTCTCGTCGAAGGTCTTCGCGAGCACGCTGTCCGGGTCCGTGTAGAGCCCGGCGAACAGCTCGCGGTACGCCCGAGCCACGCGGCCGGGCGTGTCGCGCAGGCCGTCGCGGTCCGGGTCCTCGCCACAGGCGATGAGCAGCTCGCGGACGGCGGCCTCGGCGCGCGCGTGGTCGAAGACGCGTCGCGCGCCGCCGGCCTCCCCAGTTGCGGAGAGGCCGGCGGCGGTGCGGTCGATCTCGGTCACTTGCGGTTGTCCGGGTCCGTGTCGAACGAGCGCTTGCCCGCCTCGGCCTCGGTCTGCTGCTCCTGCGGGGCGGGGGCCCAGCCGGACGGCTGGCCGCCGGGGACCGTGGCCGGGGTCCAGCCGGGAGGGGCGCCGTAGTTCGGCGGGCCCGACTGGTTGACCGGCTGCGGCTGGTACCCGTTGGCGTGGCCGCCGTTGGGAGCCGCGGCGGGCACGTCCTGCGGGCGGTCGGCGCCGAGCGGCGGCGGCTCCTCGTCGAGGGTGTCCTCGACGACGGGCGGCCACGGCTCGCCGCGTTCCTTGGCCAGCTCGCCGGGGGTCTTGACCGGCGGGATGTCCGAGGGCGTGCGGTCGCCGAAGTCGTTGAACTGGGTGATCCGCGGCCGCTTCTCGACCCGCGCGAAAACCCGCTCCAGGTCCTTCTGGTGCAGGGTCTCCTTCTCGATCAGCTCGAGCGTGAGGTCGTCCAGCACGTCGCGGTAGGTGTTGAGCACCTCGTACGCCTCGGTGTGGGCGGCCTCGATGAGCTTGCGGACCTCCTCGTCGATCTCGTGCGCGACCTCGAGCGAGTAGTCGGCCTGACGGCCCGCCGTGCGGCCGAGGAAGGGCTCGCCCTGCTCCTGGCCGTACTTCACGGCGCCGAGCTTGGCGCTCATGCCGTACTCGGTGACCATCGCGCGGGCGATCTTGGTCGCCTGCTCGATGTCGTTCGACGCGCCCGTGGTCGGCTCGTGGAAGACCAGCTCCTCTGCGGAGCGGCCGCCGAGCGCGAACACCAGCCTGGCGATCATCTCGGACCTGGTCATCAGGTCCTTGTCCTCCTCGGGCACGGAGAGGGTGTGACCACCCGTCCGGCCGCGGGCCAGGATCGTGACCTTGTAGACCGGGTCGATGTCCGGCATCGCCCACGCGGCCAGGGCGTGCCCGGCCTCGTGGTACGCGGTGATCTTCTTCTCCTTCTCGGAGATGATCCGGCTCTTGCGGGCCGGACCGCCGATCACGCGGTCCACGGACTCTTCCAGCTCGACGCTGCTGATGACCGTGCCGTTCTTGCGCGCGGTCAGCAGGGCGGCCTCGTTGATGACGTTGGCCAGGTCGGCGCCGGAGAACCCGACGGTCCGCTTGGCGAGGCCGTCCAGGTCGGCGTCCTCCGTCAACGGCTTGCCCTTGGCGTGCACGCGCAGGATCTGCTTGCGGCCCTTCAGGTCCGGCGCGGACACCGGGATCTGCCGGTCGAAGCGACCGGGGCGCAGCAGCGCGGGGTCGAGGATGTCCGGCCGGTTCGTCGCCGCGATCAGGATGATCCCGCCGCGCGAGTCGAAGCCGTCCATCTCCACCAGCAGCTGGTTGAGGGTCTGCTCGCGCTCGTCGTGACCGCCGCCCATGCCGGCGCCGCGATGGCGGCCGACGGCGTCGATCTCGTCGACGAAGATGATGCACGGCGCGTTCTGCTTGGCCTGTTCGAACAGGTCGCGGACGCGCGAGGCGCCGACGCCGACGAACATCTCGACGAAGTCCGAGCCGGAGATCGAGTAGAACGGCACGCCCGCCTCACCCGCGACAGCGCGGGCGAGCAGGGTCTTGCCGGTTCCGGGAGGGCCGTAGAGCAGGACGCCCTTCGGGATCTTCGCGCCGAGCGCCTGGTAGCGGCCGGGGTTCTGGAGGAAGTCCTTGATCTCCTCGAGCTCCTCGACGGCCTCTTCGGCTCCGGCGACGTCACCGAACGTCGTCTTGGGCATGTCCTTGGACAACTGCTTGGCCTTGGACTTGCCGAAGTTCATGACGCGGTTGCCGCCACCCTGGGCGTTGTTCATCATCCACATCAGCAGCAGCAACAAGAGCCCGAGCGGCACCAGGTAGATCAGCACCTGCATCAGGAACGACTCCTGGCTGACCTTCGTCTCCAGGACGGGCTTGGGCTGCGCGTCGTCCAGGATCTTGAAGATGTCGTCCGTGGACGACGCCGGGAACTGCGTGATCAACCGGTCGTGGCCGTTGAAGTTCGCGCCGTCCTTCAAGGTCAGCTTGAGCCGCTGCTCCTTGTCCTCCAGCGTGACTTCCTTGACGTTGCCGGCACGCACTTGTGCCAGCGCTTCGGACGTCTTGACCGGGGTATACCCCCTGGTGTCGTCGAAGAGCATGGTGAAGATGAAGTAGAACATCAACACCGCCGCGATCCACAGCAGCGGGTTGCGAAGCAGGCGCTTGCGGTCCATTCACTTACGGCCGTCGGGCGGCCTCGACCCTCCCTGACTTGCATGTCGGGTGATGGGGGCCCCACCTCTCCCGTCGACGGGCACTGACGGGTACACCCGTCGGGCCAGCCTACCGCCCGTCGGCCCGGCTCGGCCGATCCACGGGGGGATGCGGGCGGAGAACGGGCGGCGGATCAGTACTGACGCGACAACGGACGAACCAGGCAGCGGGTTCCCCGCCGTGACCCCCGACACGGATTACGGGCCGGAGCGGTTCACCGAGCGCGAAACATGAGGAATACTCAGCCGTCGCCCGCCGCAGACGACTGGGCCGAACGGCCCAATCTCCTGGACTGCGCGCCCGGATGGTTGAAACTGGTCGTGAACTTCGGAGGCCCGCAGCCCGTAACACTCGATAGAGGTACCGCGCTACTTACAGGTAGCTACCTGCATCGATCCAATCGAGTGATGGCCACCACTGGTCTAGACCCCAACCGCCCGCCGCGTGTTGTCCTCAGAACCACGGAGAGTTTCCCAATCACCCCAACGGGTGAACACTGAACCGAAGGTACCCACGGTATGTCATCGCGCAACCAGCCCACCAGCCTGCTCCGCCGCATAGCCCTCCCCGTGGGGGCGCTGATCGGCGTGGTGGCGGCAGTCAGCGTCACCGTGGTCGCGTTGAAGGCCACCAGTGGCCCCGACTGCCAGGGAGCACTCCCGCTCAAGGTCGCCGTCACGCCCGCCGTCGAGGACGTCGTCAAGGCCACCGCCGCCGACTACCAGGCGAGCCAGCCGATCGTGAACGGCAAGTGCGTGCAGGTCCAGATCGAGTCGCGCGGCGCGGCCGACATCGCCAAGGAACTCCCGACCGCCCAGATCAACCCGCCCGCGCTGTGGATCCCGGACTCGTCCATGTGGGCCGCCGAGACGCAGAAGGAAGCGGGCGAGATCGGCCAGGACGCGCCCCGCCTCGACGTGAAGAGCTCGCTGGCCAGCTCCCCGATGGTGATCGCGGGCTCCGAGCAGTCGATGAGCAAGCTCGGCTGGCCGGTCACGCCGATCAGCTGGTCGAAGGTCGTCGACCCGAACGTCCCCGTGACGCTGAGCGACCCGACGCAGTCCACGGAGGGCCTGGCCACGCTGGCCGTCGTCCGCGGCCTCCTCGGCAACCCCGACGGCTCCCCCAAGCCGGAACTCGTCAGCGCGCTGCTGCGGGTCGGCCGGGAGGCGCTGCCGTCGGTGCGCGACGCGTTCAACAAGGTCACGCAGGGCGCCGAGAACGCGCCGATCTTCACCGCGAGCGAGCAGAACGTGATGGCGAACAACCGCTCGGTGGGCGAGCGGCGGGTCGTGGCCTCCTACCCCAAGGAGGGCACGCTCGGCTTCGACTTCCCGCTCGTGCGGGTGAGCAGGCCCGGCGAGCACTCGGGCACCGAGGCCGCCGCGTCCGGGTTCGAGAAGGCGCTGCGCTCCCCCGAGGCCGCCAAGCGCTTCACCGACGCCGGGTTCCGCAACCCGCAGGGCCGCGCGCCCGACGGCTGGACCACCGAGAAGGACGGCGTCAACGGCGACCAGGTCAACCTGCTGAAGGCGCCGACCACCGACCAGGTGTCCGAGCTGCTGCGCACGTGGGGCGCCATCGCGCTGGACTCGCGGATGCTCGCGGTGCTGGACGTGTCCGGCTCGATGGCCGAGAAGATGAGCAACGGCCAGACCCGGATCGAGGCCGCCACCCAGGCCGCGCTCACGGCGCTGAGCCTGTTCCCGGAGACCTCGGACATCGGCCTGTGGGCGTTCTCGACGGACAAGAAGCCGCCGAACGACTGGATCTCCCTGGTCCCGATCGGCCCGCTCGGCGAACCGCTCGGCGGCAAGCCCCGCCGTGACGTGCTGGTCCAGGGCGCGCAGGGCCTGGCGTCCATCGTCGGCGGCGGCACCGCGCTCAACGACACCGCGCTCGCCGCGTGGCGCTTCATGCAGTCGACGTACGACCCGACGAAGATCAACTCGGTCACGCTGATCACCGACGGCAAGAACGACGACATCTCCAGCATCGGCATGGCCGACCTGATCGCCACCTTCCAGAAGGAGGCCGACCCGACCAGGCCCGTCCCGATGATCATGGTCGGCCTCGGCCAGGAGGCCGACATGGACGCCCTCCGCCAGATCTCCGGGGCCACCGGCGGCAAGGCCTACCAAGCCCTCCAACCGGCCGACATCCAGGGCGTTCTCCTAGATGCCATCAGCCAGCGGCGTTGCAGGCCGAACTGTTAATCAGGACAACGAAAAGGGG